>CAYXPO010000520.1:0-4060 GCA_964466925.1 uncultured Nitrospirales bacterium | reverse complement strand
TTAAACAGCCTGTTTATGCATTTTCTGGGAACCTATTGCGGAAGATGGGCTAGCGTAAGGGGCGGCATTTCCGGGGGTCTCGGGGACTCGACGCCCCGGCTATTCACATTTCACCCCTGACGGGGTGAGGACACATAGACGGGACACATTATCCGGAGGGGGCAAGGATTCGACACAACGGCTATTTTTATTCGCCCCCTTTGGGGGACTCATGTCTCAATACCGTCATAATGTCCCCCAAATAAATCAAACTTTATTAATAGCAAGGTCCGGCATGGCTCAGGGAAATTCTGATATATTTCTTGTTTGGATTGAAAAGACGCTGCTTTCATAGGCACAGAGCTATGATTTGAGATCTTCACACAATGTTGTTTCATAAAGCAATCTACTCAGTATAGCGATCATTCCACGGAAGCATGATAAACCAAAACAAGAAAAGAAATGGTCGAAAAATTACAGGATACTGTTCGACCCAATCGCTAAATATGTCCCAAGGGCTTCTGAAACGTGCTGCTTTCGATGGTATTACTATGGTTGACGATGTTCTTATTGTGCGTAAAGCCGAGAGAATGATCGCGAACCTCCGCCAAGAATACAGAACCGCGAAGGATCGGCAAAGCCATCGAAAAGAGTATGAAAAACACATAAACGCCAGCAGGTTCTTCCCGGATGTGTTCCAACGAATGATTGATAGGATACAAGCCGCGGTGGATGATACTGATCCTGATGAGGACAAAGTTCTTAAGCAAGGCCATTTCTGAAGTTTTATGTTTGTGACTCTACCGTTCTTGTCTTAGTATGATTGGATTGTTCTTGGGGTCAGTGATGCGGACGCTGAAGGCCCAGTCGCCGCCCATTTGGGTTATTTTCATCACAATCCGGTTCGTGCCTTTGTTGCCGGTCACGCGCAAGATATCCTGGTCGGCTACATAGCGGCGCCCGCCGTTAAATTCGCCGGCTTTTTGCCCGTTCAACCAGCATACGAAACCGTCGTTGGAACCAATTTTCAAGAGGACTTCCCCCGCGCGCGGGAGTTCAACATCGGCGCAGGCGTAGACCGCCGCGTTCTCCAGCGCCCCAAAGGTTCCTTCCAAATCCACCATGCCATGAATATCGGTGACGGTGTAGGGCTCCCAGGCAAGTGTTTTGCCGTTAATTTTGACAGGCCGGTCCAAATGGACATTGGGTTCGCCCGCCAAGGGTTTATCCGCGGGATTGGCATCGTTATTCCACGGCACCGGCCCCAATAGGTTCCATTTGGCCACACACCCGGCGGCGAGAATTTCCTGCACAATGTCCAGACCCTGTTCTTTGAGGCCCGCCAGGAGATATTTCCGGTCTTCTTCGCCTTTGACGGTGCTCAGCGCCGCCTGAAACCGGGAGGTCATTTGCGCTTTGTCCAGTGCGCCCTCCTTGGACATCGCCCCCAGACCGGCCAAGGTTTTTTGAAGCGCGTCATGCCCGCCGAAACAGGCGATGCTTCCATTATTCAACACGGCCATCACCCGGCCATCGCGGTCTATGGCCAGGCCGTTCATGCGCGGTGTGCCGGGCAAATCATACTCGGCAACCAGAGTCCCCTTGCCGCGGTCCAGCACGCACAGCACATAGCGCGGAAACAGGCTGCGCGCGACGGTTTTTTCGCATACGGCAAGTACGCTGTCCGCCGAGAGCGCCAGCGCGTGCGTGGTGGCGCCCTCAAGCGATTCCGCCTTCCATGCTTTTTCCGGCAAGGTGTGCCGCCCTTTTTTCAAGTGTTCAAGGATTTCCGGGCTGCGATACGCCTGCGGCGGTTCCTCCCGCGCGGGCACGCACACAAACCATTCATCGTCCCATACGGGAACCACGGAACCCTTGGCGGTCTGCATGGTGTCCAAGCCGCCTTTCGAGAGGGTAAAGACACCCGGGTTCACCACATTGTCTTCCGCAGAGTACCGTAACCGCCCTCCGGCCAGCAGATAGTTGCCGCCAAACACGCACAATTCCTCGCCCCGGTTGCAGCGCGGCGTGCCATTGTTCACGGGAACCCCGCCCAGATAGGCGCCGGTGTCCAATGTATAGGGGGCGGGGGGCATGACGTTTCCCGCGCCCAGCCACACGGCATTATCCGCCACGGTCAGATTGCCCTGTGCCGATACCCCTTTCCGCAGGACTTTGTCGAGGTGGCCGGTCGAGTTGTTCACCCATTTTACTTCGCCGGTTTCCGCATCCACGCCATAGACATACGTGCCGTTGTAATCAATAATGCCCGCCGCGAAATAGGCCATGCCATTGTGAATCACGATGCCGCTGTTCACGGGCCACAACGAGCAAAGATGCCCGTAAATCATGGTGCGCCGTTCCACGGGCGCGGCCCGGAAACGCCACACCAGCGCGCCGTTTGCGGCGTCCAGCGCATACACGCAGCCGTCGCCGGAACCCACAAACACGCGCCCGCGCCATAAAGTGGGCGGCTGTTCGATGGGGCCGGCCGTGGCAAAGGTCCACTGCACTTGACCGGTGGCCGCATCGAAGGCGTGTACCCGGCCATTGTCATCCGCGGTGAAAAGTTGCCCCCACGCGGCGGTGGGCGTGGTGACATGGTTATTAGCGGAAGCGGGGGAAGGATTGTTCCACAAGAAGAACAAGGGGCGGCCTGCTTTCACTGTTGAAGCGCCGGAATGCTCGTTTCCCCCGCGGTAGGCGTACCAATCATGGCCGGAAATCCACGGTCCCGTTTGGAGGCGCGCGCCGGAATACTCCAGAAGTTCGCCCTGTCCTGCCTCCGGATCAAAGCCATTGGCGGAACATTGCGCCACCGCGCCGATGATGGAGAGGTTGCAGTCGCACAGCCACGGGCCGGAATAGAGCAGGCCATTCGCGGCCAGCATCCCGTCATTGCACGCCGGCCGCATTGAACCGTCAAACGTGATTTTTCCCGTTGCGCGATCATAGCGGGTGACGCCCTCATCGAATCCCCGGCAGAACAACGAGTCCGGCGTCGCGGTCAACCGCGCGCACGACCGTTTGCGGAATCCCAGGTCCTGAAGAATGTTGCCCGTGAGCGGGTCCAGCTTGAGCGTGTTCCCGTCTTTCCCGATCCCCGCGAAAATAACCTCGTCCAGATAAATGACATTCGGATTGCTGGTCGTTTTGCGGTGATGCCAGAGGTATTGCCCGGTGTCCTTGTTCACCGCGACCAGATTCATCTTTGTCTGGCCCTCGTAAAACAACCCTTTCGGCGTGTATACACAGAAGCACGAGGTTTTGAACCCCGGCGTGGACGTCAGCCCCGCGCCTGGTTCTTCGATGCGCTGCCGCAATACAGGGTCCGTGTTCGACCAGCATTCCGTGCCCGTGTTGGCGTCCAGGCAGGCCAAGCGCGATTCCGGGGCATACAGGAACACTTTGCCCCCGCCCAGCGCCATCGCGCGGGAATCCATCCGTGTATCCTCATGATGCACCCATCGCGTTTGTTTGGCGGATAGATCGTAGGCCGTCAATGTTTCGCCGAAACCCCACGGAATCGTCTCCTGATAATATCCCGTGCTGAGTTCCTGCCAGCTCCACGCGGGCATTTTGCTCCGGACCACGGTGGTTTGCGCGGGATCGTTGTCCTGGCCGGACATCACATACAATACGTTATCCGCGAGCGCCATCCATTTCCATTCTCCCGGCGCCTCGGGGATTTTTATCCGGTCCTTTTCCGCGCCGGTTTCGGGGTCCAGCAGCAGACAACTCCGCCCGTCGGGATCGATCATGTAAAAGGTGTCCTCCGTGGCGATGAAGGCGGACCGGTGTACGAGATAGCCGTCCGGCAAGCGCCGCCGCCAGAGTTCCATGCCGTTGTAGCCATTGCGCGCCAACACCGTGTTCAACCACATCTCTTCGCGTTCGTGATGCGCGATATGCCCCATCGCGATAAAAGTCCGGCCGCCCGCCGCCACGGTGATCGCGGGCATTGCGATATAAAACGGCTCCGCCAGCCACTGGGTCATGTAGGGGGCTTTGATAACCTGATCCCTTGAAACCGGGTTGTTGTCCGGGCCGTGTTCCCAATGCGTCCAATTATCCATGCCTG
>CAYXPO010000519.1:0-4081 GCA_964466925.1 uncultured Nitrospirales bacterium | reverse complement strand
AGTGACGTTCTCCCAGGGGTTTTGGATGGGGAAGTATGAAGTAACCAAGGCCCAGTGGACGGCGCTCATGGGAACAACGCCCTGGTCGGGCAAAAATTACATTCTGGAGGACGGAAACAGCGCCGCGGTGCATGTATCCTGGAGTGATGCCCAGGACTTCATCACGGCATTGAGCACCACCACCGGGTATTCCTTCCGTTTGCCCAGCGAAGCCGAATGGGAATATGCCTGCCGCGCCGGCGGGGCGGAGAGTTTTTACTGGGGCAACGATCCGAGACATTCTTTAATTTCTGAGTATGCCTGGTGGTCGGGCAATGCCTGGGCGGTTGCCGGCCAGTACGCGCATGCGGCGGGACAGCGACTGCCCAACGCCTGGGGCCTCTACGACACCAGCGGGAACGTTTGGGAATGGTGCCAAGACTGGTACCACAGCAGCTACACCGGGACTCCCGCGGACGGCAGTGCTTGGGAATCCCCCGCAGGTTCCTACCGGATCGTGCGCGGCGGAAGCTGGTACAACAACTACGACATCTGCCGTTCCGCCTACCGCATGTCGTTCACCCCGGACCTCCGCGACGCCAATGTCGGATTTCGCGTCGCCTTGTAAACAACCCGGCGAAAAACTGAACCGCAAACAGGACAACCTCTGGCCGGTGCCATTCCTATCCGCGACATAGAACGAAAATCGCAGGGCCTTTCCCGATCCCCGGCATTCTGACACCCCGGCCATGTCCCACCGGTCATATTCAGGAATTGGCACAAGTATTACGGAAAGGAAACCCTGAGATGCGTAAACTGCTTTTTTTCCTTATGGTGCTCCCCATTATTTCCGGGGGCGCGGCAGGCGAGCGAATTTCAAAAGATCATAATCCCGATTGCATTCTGTTCAACAAGGAGTACGGTCGCCGGTTGATACAGTCTCGGGATGGCGTGCGATTATGGTGGGCAAGTTCCGGATGGAAAATCAGCCAGGATCGGCCCGTACCCAAAGGCAAGGATGCGGCCATCACGATTTGTTCGGCAAAAAATGAATCCGAGGCCGTGCAATTGGTGGTGAATCCTAAACGCGGCCTGCGCAATTTTACCGCCACTCCCGGCGGCCTGCGCGGACCGGATGGACAAACCGTTTCTCCGGATTGGCTCACCGTGCTGCGCGTCCGCTATGTCTTCATAGACCGCCCCACGGACCGTTCCAGCGTGCGCGCGTGGTGGCCCGACCCGTTGCCCCCATTTAAGCATCCCATCGCCCTGGAAGCGAAAAAGAACCAGCCGCTGTGGGTGCGCGTGCATATCCCGAAGGAGGCCCGGGCGGGACAATATGAAGCCTCGATCCGGCTGACGGCCGACGGGTACAGCGCCGAAGTCCCCCTCCACATCACGGTGTACGATTTCTCGCTGCCGGACCGCATGACGTGCACCACGGCGTTCGGTTTTGACAGCGGCGCGGTGTTCCGGTATCAAAGGATAACCGAGCCGGAACAGCGGCGCGCGGTGATTGACAAGTATTTCCAAAACATGCGGGAGCACCACATTTCCCCCTACAATCCCGCGCCCTTTTCCAATGCGCCGATTGCCTGGCGCACACTGGACGCCCAGGAAGGCGCGGGCCTTCCCGAGGAAGACCGGAAATTGTTTCAAACCTATCCTATCACCCCGGTAATGGATTGGAGCGCCTGGGACGCGGAAATGGCGCGCTCCTTTGAGAAATTCCATTTCAATTCGTTCCGCTTGGGCATTCCCGGCATTGGCGGCGGAAACTTTTTCGGGAAAAACGCCCCCAAGGAACTCCAGGAACTCACCGAAAATGACCGCGCCTATCAGCTGGCCTTCAATGCGTTGTGCAAAGAATATCAGGAGCACATGCGCGCCAAAGGCTGGCTTGACGAGGCGTATATTTACTGGTTTGACGAACCCGGCCCCAATGACTATCCGCATGTCCTGAAGGGGTTCCTCAAGGTTAAAAACGCCGCGCCGGACATTCCGCGCATGATTACCGAGAAACCGGTGGCCGGCTTAATCGGGGGGCCGAATATCTGGTGTCCGGTAAGCCCCAAACTCAATTTCGAGGAGACCGAGGCACGGCGCGCCCTGGGCGAACGCATCTGGTGGTATGTCTGCACCCTGCCCAAGGCGCCCTACATCACCGAGTTCACGGATCATGCCGCCGTCGAGCTGCGCGCCTGGCTCTGGCAGACCTGGAAATACAATATTGAAGGCGTTTTGGTATGGCAGACGAATCTTTGGACCACCGATTGCGCCTATCCCGACCGCCTTCAGAATCCCTACGAGGATCCCATGGCCTGGATGAGCGGCTACGGAACCAAACCGGGGCAAAAACGGCCTTGGGGCAATGGCGATGGCCGCTTTCTGTATCCGCCGGAAGACGCCACCGGCTATCAGGAAAACACCCTTTTGGACGGCCCCGTGGACAGCATCCGCTGGGAAATGCTGCGCGACGGCATTGAGGATTACGAATATTTGGTCATCCTGCGCGATGCCCTGAAGCAGGGCGCGGCGGCACTGACCGCTCAAGAACAAAAGGAGTATTCGGAATTGCTGACGGTTCCCGCGGAAATCACCACGGACCTCAAGCACTTCACGAAGAATCCGGCCCCGATTGAAACGCAACGCGAACGCATCGCCCAAGCCATTGCGCGGTTGGGTGAAAAAAGCAAGAAATAGCGCGCGCATCGCCCAAGGGCATGCACTTCTCTATTGTTTGGAAATAAAGTACAATAGAGAAACATCGCAACCCGAAAAGCAGTCCAACGAGAGGCAATTAACCGTTTTTTCAACCTGACACACGTGGAGGAAACCATGGAACTTTCTCGGAGAAAATTTTTGGGCGCCACCGCCGCCGCCGTGCTTGTGGCCGGCACCCGCGCCAAAGGCAAAGTGTTTGGCGCCAACGAACGCATCCGCATTTGCACCATGGGCTTTAACGGCCAGGGGGCCAGCCATATCAAAGACATTCTGGGCATGAAGGACGACGCGGAATATACGGCGTTATGCGATGTGGATTCCAAAGTACTGGAATATGCCGCGAACCGTGTTGAGAACCTTCAGGGAAAAAAGCCGAAGCTCTACAAGGATATCCGTGAAGCGCTGGCGGACAAGGATATTGACGCCGTCACCATCGCCACGCCCAACCACTGGCACAGCCTCGCCGCCGTCTGGGCGTGTCAGGCGGGAAAAGACGTTTACGTCGAGAAACCGCTGTCTCATAATATCTGGGAAGGGCGGCAATTGGCCGCGGCGGCGGAAAAATTTGGCCGCATCGTCCAGCACGGCACGCAAAGCCGCTCGAATTCCACCCTTATCCGCGATATGAAGCTGATCCATGAAGGGTTCATCGGCGACATTGTCCATTCCCGCGGCTATGTGTATAAAAACGGCAACCGCAACGCTATCGGGCATGGGAAGCCGGGGCCGGTGCCGGAGAACATTGATTGGCCGCTGTGGCAGGGTCCTTCCGCGGACCATGAGTACATGATTAACGTGGACCGCGAGAAACCCGGCCTGTACATCCACTACGACTGGCACTGGTTCTGGGAATATGGCAACGGCGAAATCGGCAATCAGGGCGTGCATGAGATGGATATTGCCTGCTGGGGGCATAATCGCGGCCTGCCGGTGAAGGTGTATAGTTCGGGCGGACGGTATGGCTGGGATGATGACGGCCAGACCCCGAACACGCAAGTCACCACCTTCTCGTACGCCGACGGCACCATCATGACCTTCGAGGTCCGCAATCTAGGTTCCTTCCAGGAAATGGATGGCGGCAATTGCGGAAACAGCTTTTTTGGCACGAAAGGGTTCTACGTGCGCGGCAAGGGTTTCTTCACCTACAAGGATGGGAAAATGAGCGAGCGGGAAGCCATCCCCGTTGAGGCGCCCATGCCGGAGGACCTGAACAAATGGCAGCGTTTCTTCCGCGCGGTGCGCTCCCGCAAACAGGAAGACCTTCCCGTCACTCCGCTGGACGCCCATCTTTCGTGCGCGCACTGTCACATTGGCAACGCCGCGTACCGCTTGGGCCGTTCGCTCGATTTTGATCCGAAAACGGAAAAATTCAAGGACG
>CAYXPO010000518.1:2072-4090 GCA_964466925.1 uncultured Nitrospirales bacterium | reverse complement strand
TACTCACCAAACAGTCTTCATAGGGATGAAAATCTCCCAGCAACAACCATAAAAACACCTACCTGAACCACACTTCACATAGCCCCGCTCCTAATCTTGTTTTCATAGGATACTCTATCAGAATCAACAAAAATGCACAAGCAGAAATCCAAAAAACTCTGAATCCTGGATTCCCGCTTTCGCGGGAATGACGGTGCGGCTGCTGGAGTTTGAGAAGTAGGTGAAAGTGCATAGACATTGTGAACACCCAACCGCTTTTGGCGGTGAGTCAGAGAAGAACGCATATGAAATTTCTAAGCACAGCTTTTGTATTACTACTTCTCATTTTCTTGCCTTTACCCAAAGAAGTCAAGCCTCGTGCCTCTATAGGTTGTTTGATCTGAATGCTCAATCCCACATTATGTCAAGGCAGCTTTTTTATAGAAAATGACTTCTTTCTTATCCGTGCAGATCTGCGTAATCCGTGTCCTCCGCGTTCCATTCTTTGGTTACGGCTATGCTGCGCTGGGGATATTTCAATCCTTATTTGTCAGGAGACTTGGTTAATTGGCATTTCGTCTGCTAGACTAACACGTGTTTTTATAGGAATCTTGGGAAATGCCGATTGCGGACCATAAAAGCTATATAGCCCTGCTGGACCGGGCGCGCGCGGAGGGCTATGCCTATCCGGCCATCAACGTGTTGCAGATTGACACGCTGAATGCGGCGGTCGAGGGCTTTTCCGCGGCGAAGAGCGATGGAATCATTCAGATCGGGGTGGCGGCGGGAATGTGCACCTCCGGCCTGGCGAAGGATCCGGTGCTGGGCGCCATTACCTTGGCGGAACATGCGCATCGTCTGGCGGAGAAGTACGAGGTCACCATTGCGGTGCACACGGATCATTGTCCCACCGGAAAAGTGGAGAGTTTTCTGAAACCATTGATTCGCGAAACGGAAAAACGCCGCGCCGTGGGATTGCCGAATCTCTTTCACAGCCACATGTACGACGGCAGCGATATTCCGCTAACGGAAAACCTGAAGCACGCCGTGGAATTGCTGAAAATGTGCCGGGACAACGAGATCATCCTGGAGGTGGAGGCGGGGGTGGTCGGCGGCGAGGAAGACGGAATTATCGGCGCGCCGAACCACAAACTCTACACCACTCCGGATGACATGTTGCGCGTCTACGAAACCCTGAGCGCCGTGGACGGTGCACGGTTCATGGTCGCGGCGACCTTCGGCAACGTACACGGGGTTTATAAGCCGGGACACGTACTCCTGAAGCCCTCCATTCTCAAGGAAGGTCAGGATGCCATTGCCGCAAAATATGGCGAGGCCGCGCGGATGTGGCTCGTGTTCCACGGCGGCTCCGGCACCAGCACAGCGGAAATCCACGAAACCATAGCCTATGGCGTTGTGAAAATGAATATTCACACCGACACCCAATATGCGTTCACCCGCGGCGTCTTCGATCACATGCTGAAAGAATACGACGGTGTGTTGCGCATAGACGGAGAAGTCGGCGTGAAGCAGGCGTATCTTTCCAGCACATGGCTGGGAAAAGGCCGCGCCTGCATGGCGGCGCGCGTGGTGGACGCCTGCAACGAACTCAATTCCAGCGGCAAAAGCATTTCAATGAGGACATGATGCAGTACACAGCAGAAAACATGTTAGTTCGCCCGGAAACCTATCCGCACGATCCCGGACTCTTACTGGAAGTTAATCCAGCAACCGCCGGATGGGAGTTTATCTCCTTTCAGGCACGGCGACTGGAGACCAGTGAGAGTTGGAGCTCGGAAACGGGTGAATGCGAATTCGCTTTTGTCAATCTGAGCGGCCGTTACTCGGTGGAAACCAGCGCTAAGGTCTGGCGCGGCATTGGCGGACGCAAAACCCCCTTTGAAGGTCCTGCCCATGTGCTCTACCTGCCCCGCCGCACCCAATTCTCCGTCACCGCCGAAGAAGCGGGCGAATTCGCCGTGGCTTGGGTTCCCACGAATGAAGATCGTGACCCCTTTCTGACCCCGCCGGAGAAAGTG
>CAYXPO010000518.1:0-2062 GCA_964466925.1 uncultured Nitrospirales bacterium | reverse complement strand
CGACAATGTGAGCCGCCAGATCAACGATCTGCTCCCGCCGGGTTCACCCGTGCACCGGCTGGTGCTGGTGGAGGTTTACACCCCCAGCGGAAACTGGAGCAGCTATCCCCCACATAAACACGATGTGCATCTTGTGGGAGCGAACGGCGCACTCATCGAATCGGACCTGGAAGAGGTCTATTACTACAAGTTTGACCGGCCCGAAGGCTACGCCTATCAACGCGTCTACACGGATGAAAATTGTCCGCTCCATAAAGCGGGCTTTCCCATTGACGCGGTCCTGCTGCCCACGGACGGCTGCGCGGTATTGGTCCCCGAAGGCTATCATCCCGTGGCCAGCCCCCCCGGTTATACCACCTATTACCTGAATGTGCTGGCGGGCAGTGCGCAAAGCCTCGCCAACCAGGATGATCCGCGCTACACATGGGTCAAAGACACCTATACCCGCCGGGACGAGCGGCTGCCGCTCTTCTGAGGACGAGTATATGGCATCACAGAAATGCGTTGAAGAAGTTGGACACGGACAGACACGGTCCAACACAGACAGAAAATTTGGGCATAAGGAAAAATAGATGAAGTATGACTCGGTGCACATGGGGCGGTCGTCGCTGGACCTGTACAGCAATGATGTCGGCACGCCGTTCGTGGACATCACCAGCTTTGCCGCCTATGTCGGCGGATCCCCCACCAACATCAGTGTGGGCGGAAAACGCCTGGGGTTGAACACCGTGGCCTTGACCGCGCTTGGCGCGGACCCCGTCGGCGATTTCATCCTGGCGTTTCTCGAAAAAGAAGGCGTCGAAACAAAATTCATCCCGCGCAAGCCCAACCACCGCACCAGCGCCGTGGTACTGGGCATCGAGCCGCCCAACAAATTCCCCCTGGTGTATTACCGCGACAATTGCGCCGACATCGAACTCACCATTGACGACGTATTGGCCGCGCCGGTTCAGGACTGCCGCGTATTCCAGTTCGCGGGCACCAACCTGTGCAGGGAACCCAGCCGCAGCGCCACTTTCTTCGCGGCGGAACTCGCGCGCAAGGCCGGCGCCGAAGTGGTATTCGACATTGACTTCCGCCCCGATCAGTGGCACGACCCCCGCGCGTTCGGCGTCATGGCGCGCGCCATCATGCCGCTGGTGGACATCGTGCTGGGCACCGAGGATGAAATCAACGCGGCCATGCTCATGGATCCCGCGCAGATTCATCTGACCCATTCGCAAGTGTCCGATACAAAAGTCACGGGTGACGTGGACGCCTCGATTGCACATCTGCTGACCCTGGGTCCGAAAACCCTCATGCAGAAGCGCGGCGCCGACGGCCTGCGCATTCATCTTCCCAACGAGAAAATTGACGTGCCGGGCTTCCCCGTGGAAGTCTATAACATCCTGGGCGCGGGCGATGCCTTCGCGGCGGGATTTCTCTGCGGCTACCTGAAAGGGAAAAGTTGGTACGAAGCCGGACGCCTGGCCACCGCTTGCGGCGCCATCGTGGTCACCAAACACGGCTGCGCGAACTTCATGCCGACATGGGACGAACTGATGACCTTTATTGATTCACACGGTGGAATATAAAATTCGCACAAGGAGGACCCACGATATGCGGCGGTTGACGATGGCACAGGCTTTAATCGGATTCCTGAAAAATCAGTATACGGAGCGGGACGGCGTGGAGCGTCCGCTCTTCGCGGGGATCTTCGGAATCTTCGGGCACGGCTGCGTGGCGGGCGTGGGACAGGCCCTCATGCAAAATACGGATTTCCGCTATTACCAGACCCGCAATGAACAGGCCATGGTGCACACCGCCATCGCGTATGCCAAAGTAAAAAACCGGTTGCAGACCTTCGCCTGCCTGTCCTCGATTGGCCCCGGCGCCACCAACATGGTTACTGGCGCGGCCACGGCCACCATCAACAGGATTCCGGTGCTGCTATTGCCCGGCGATATTTTCGCGCGGCGAAATGTTGCGCCCGTCCTCCAGCAGCTTGAATCCGAACACAGCCAGGACATTTCGGTGAACGACTGTTTCAAGCCCGTGAGCCGTTATTGGGACCGCCTCAACC
>CAYXPO010000517.1:0-4096 GCA_964466925.1 uncultured Nitrospirales bacterium | reverse complement strand
CACGCGTTGCGTGAAACTGCGAAGGCCGAGAAAGCAGCGTAATCCATTGCGCCGGCTGCGGCGATGTACCGGCAGGGAGGGTGAAAGAGGTATGAACGAAGAACTGAAGCAGGCCTTTGCACGCATCCTTAGAGACGCAGCCTCGGCTTATAGCGAAGAGGAATGGTGCGCAGGATGGATAACGGGTCTTGGGGAGCACCTTTGGGATGAGCGCAACGAAGATGAATTTTGTAAATCGTTCCGCGCCGTCTGCCGACACTTGGGATTTACTGTAAAATACGACGTGGAAACTGACTGCTACAAAGCCATTGCCATACCGACCTAGCCCCGCCTCCGACCGGCCCTTCTCACGAAGGACCGTTAACCCAACCATCAACCAAGGATGGTGCACATGCGTGAAATTTTCGATCATAAGCGCGGACTGGTCAACGACCCGAGCGATGCGATCCGCGTCTTTGCCTGCGACGAGCGTGGCCCTGGAAACGCGAACCACGAGTACCTCATCACTCTCGATGATCCGAGCACAGGGCTTATTTCATCTTCCGCCGATATCAACTTTCAGAAAGGCCCCCTCCAGGAGGCCGGTTTCAACGGCGTGTCGAACGAATCCGTCTTGGCCGTGGTCATCGACCGCCTCAAGGGATTCCAGGCCGGGCCGTTCGCCTGCCGGGAAAACGCCATCGCCCTGACCAAGCTCCAGGAATCCCTGCACTGGCTGCATATGCGGATCAGGGATCGGCAGTTTCGGAATGTCGAGGGGAAGACGGCCGTCTAACCCCCCGGCCCTTCGGGGCCGGCTTCGGCCTGGGCTTTGAGGTGCGGCGTGGAGAATCGGGGGCACGCTCAAGAGACGGGAAATATGGCCGTATGGCAGCGGCGGAAGAAATTGCACTCAGCCCGCTACCCGGATCGTGCGGGGACTGAATTGGATGGTGCTGAACCCACGCGTCAATGCACCAGCCGGGTTAGCGACCGGCCACCTCATAGTCCAGGTTGAAGCCGAACAAAATGGAGATGCAACATGCGTGTCGGTTCACTCTTTTCCGGGATCGGCGGCCTCGATCTAGGTTTGGAATGGGCCGGTATGGAAATCATCTGGCAATCGGAGATCGACGAATATGCAAGTGCAGTCCTGCGGAAACACTGGCCCCTTGTTCCTAACGTCGGAGACATCAAAGCCGTCGATCCGGCCAGTCTCCCGCCAGTTGACCTTGTTTGCGGCGGATACCCCTGCCAGCCTTTTTCCGTTGCCGGGAAGCGAAAGGGCCAGGCGGATGACCGCCACCTCTGGCCGTACATGCGCCAGGTCGTTGAGGCTATCCGGCCCTCTTGGGTGTTGTGTGAGAATGTTGCTGGGCACGTCACGATGGGCCTCGATGACGTGCTTTCTGACCTGGAAGCCCTCGGCTACGCCTGCTGGCCGCTTGTTATTCCGGCTTGTGCCGTTGACGCCCAGCACATCCGGGAACGGGTGTTCGTTGTTGCCCACGCTGACAGTGGCCGGAAATTACAATCGGAAAGGGGTCAGCGAGAACAGCGGGGATGGGCTGGTGACGGCGCTTCGGAGATTGCTGCCGACGTTGTGTTCCAGGGATTACAGATCCGGCAAGGGGAAAACACAAACAGACCTGGGCCGGACTGCCGGACCATCTTTACCGGAATACCTTGGCGGGATCATCAACCCCTATTGGGCGGAAGAGTACATGGGGTTTCCAGTAGGATGGACAGAATTGAGCGACTCGGAAACGCCGTCGTCCCGCAAGTCGCCTACGAAATAGGCCGCGCCATCATGGCCGCGCACTACGGATATGTCGCATAGCGTCGGGGAAGACCACACTTTTACAGACCGTCCGATGGGCGGTCTTTTTGTTGGGGGAGATGATGGAAGCGAAGTTTACGCGGGGGCCGTGGACGATGAACGACTTCGGCGAAATCTACGGGCCTGACGGAAGGCAAATTCTTGTGTCTGGAGTGGCCCTGCCCTGCGGCGACCACTCTAAGGCGCAGGAGGCCAGGGCGAACGGGCAACTGTTCTTCGCCGCTCCCGGCATGTTGGCCGCGCTTGAAACGGTGGAATGGTTAAAGAGTCCGGCTTTTGACATTGGAATGTGCCCATATTGCGGAGCGGACGAGGAGTTTGGACATGCAGATAGTTGTCTTATTGGCATCGCCCTCCGTGCGGCGCGAGGTGAGAAATGAGTAACGAAGACACCACGAAATACATCCAAGGAAAGCTCTTACAAGAGCATCGTCGTGGACTCGACGCCCATTACCGAACTGAAATTTTCACCGAGCACGGTGTTCGAGTGGCGACTGTCGATCTGTGCCCCGGGGCTGTCCCCAACGGCCAAGTTTATCTGCGCGGCGGGACTGCGCGTCGTCTTGTCGCCGCCTGGAATGCCTGCCGCCATCTGACCACGGAACAACTTGAGGCCGGCGACCTGGACTATGCGGGCTGCTCCACCCTGGCCGACATCCGCGCCGCGCTGGGCGTGGGGGGGAAGCCGATGTTGGGGGAATTGGCGGGGATGGTTGGCAGGCTCAAGCGGGAGCGGGACGAGGCGGTGGAGGCGTTGCGGGATGAAATTAAAGTTCGTGAAGCACAACGCCAAAGGCAGGCGGGGGCATTTCACATGACAACGGTGGGCTTAATCGCCCTTTGGGATGACGCCGATTACAAGGCCCGCGCCGCACTCGCCAAAATAGAAGGGGGACGCAATGAAAGTTGATCCTTTTTGGGTCGGCCTTTTCATGGGTTTATGCATTTCGGCCTTTGCTTGGTGGCTACGTGGGGGAAAAGATGAATAATCTACCTATCAAGGTTTTCAAATTTACGTCGTGCCCAGATGGATACAAATGCAATCACCCGGGCGATTGCAGCGGCGAATATATTGGGGTTCTGGATTACGAGGAAATGGGAGCCCGCGCCGAACGGGCGGAAGAGGCGTTGAAAAACCTTCGCGGGTGGACAGGAATGCTTGCCGCACAAGCGAAAGACATCCCGCCTGATATTGCCGAGCAAATCCTTTCCATCTGCAAGAAAGCCGACTCGGTGCTGTCCTCCCCTCCCGCCATCGCCAACAAAATGGGCAGCGACCAACCCGCCGACGCCTACAGCGGGGAACTCGGCAATACCAACCTCCGCATGCTGGCAGCGAGGATGCACGCGGCGCTTGGACTCCTCAAGCGCCAGGGTTGCTATCACCCCGGCATGGATTCCATGCGCGAAGAAGGTTTCCGGCACGGGCTGAATATCGGGGATGCGGGGCCGGAAGATTATATCGCCGACGCCAGCAAAATGGGCGGTGAGCAAGCAGACATGACAATCCAGTGGTCCGAGCCCGGGACGCCGGTAATTGATTGCACGACCGGGGAGACTTTTTTTGTTCCAAGGGAAAGGCGGTGGGAAGAACTTGTCAGGGATGCATTCATGCAGGGTTGGGACGCAAAAGATTCTGACTACCCCCATGGTGCCCTTTCATATTCTGAACGGGCGGAAGAGGCCTGGGAATGCAGTACGGCCCGCGCCACCCTGTCCCTGGAACCGTGGGGCGGGCCGGATGGGGAGGAGGAATAGCCATGAAAGAATACACCTTCAAGTTTCGCCATGTCGTAGAGGTCGAGGTTAAAGTCAAACGGAATCGAAAGGTAGACGCTCAAGAACGCGCAATGGAAGCCATGGGCATTTACGGCCATGAATTCTTGTCCGACGATGAGGATGACTACATCGCCATCGGATCGCCTATCTGGCTTGGCGGCACAGAGATGGGGACATGCGCTACGACGATCAATCGTGAAGGCTGGGAGTTGGTTGAATGACCACCCGCGAGTCGATCTACAAGACGGCCCTGGAGCACATCCGCGACGGCAGCGATGTAGTGTGTTTTGACTGTGGATGGATGGGCAATCAAGCTGGACTCACCTACGAGAACGCACCGCTTGGCGTCCGAAAGGTATGTCCTGACTGTGGAAATCTGCCCTTGACATCCTCCCCGGCCTAAAGGCCGAGGATTCCGACCGGAGCCGCTAGGCGGCTCTTTCGGCGGGTTCCTGCTTCAACGCGGGCGCTCGGGCCGTATCCGCTCCACAGGCTGCT
>CAYXPO010000516.1:0-4117 GCA_964466925.1 uncultured Nitrospirales bacterium | reverse complement strand
GCATCCAGCACCATACGCGCCAGCAGCGAACTGTCCGGATACCGCGTATAAAAATCCTCAACCTCCTCGATGCGGCGTCCAAAACCAAGCTGGTCATAACAGAACACGGCATACCCTGCCTTCGCGAACGTCATGAAAGCCTGTTCGCCGCGCAGGTAAGCCGCGACATATCCTTTAGGAAACGAAAGGGGATGCAACCACAAAATCGCGGGAATCTTCCTTTTTTCGTCCTGAATACCCTTGGGATGATACACGTCCGCGTTCAGGTAGCCGCCAAACATCAGGTCCTGCTTCTCAATCTTCAGGCCGGACGTGGCACGGCTGAGCATCTCTTCAATGTGATCCGGTTCTTCACCGTACGTGCCCATGGGGGACAAAGCGGACGGAATTTCCGTGCCGAGCATTTTCTTCACTTCTTCCCCAATCGCGGCGCGGCGGCCCTCCCATGCTTTGCGCGAGGCAATCTCTGGACGCTCCGCCCCGAATTCCCGCGCGGGAAATGCCGCCGGTTCCACCGCATGCCCCTCGACCGCTTTCCAAGCCTCCCAATCCCATGGATGAATCAGCCGCTCCGGAAACGCATACGTCCCGCGTCCGAATTGGGTATCGCACCAATCCACATACCGCTCGATAACCGTGGGCCATGTTTCATGTCCGGCGGGCCGGTACAAAATCCGGAACCGGCCCTCCGCGCCCAATAGCCGGTACACCGGCTTGACCGACAAATAGGTTTTCTCCATGGCCCACGTGCTCTCCACGCTGTCGTTCAGCGCGATGCTCAGCAGACAGGGCCGCGGCGCGCTCAACGCCACCAGTTCATGCAGATCGACCGGCATCTTCTGCTCGCGTCCTGCAAAAAACCGCCAGCGGGGATGAAACCACTCCGGGAACGATCGCGTAATGTTTTCAATGCCCTCCCCGAATTCCGGCTCGCCGCAATAACGCGAGGGGATGCAGCCGCCCACGCCCGAACTGCTCGAAATCACCACCGCGATGCGCTCATCCAAGGCGGAAGCAATCAGGGATAACTTGCCGTTGCGGGAATGGCCCGTCAATGCAATTTGGTCCAAGCGCGCCTGCGGCACCGAGGCCAGGTAATCAATACAACGGCCCGCCGCCCATGCGCGCCGCGTCAACCGCGACCAGTCATATCCCGGATAGGCCTCCAAAAACGTATCCGTGTCATCCCGCGAATCCGCCCCGGCATACACACAGGCGATATACCCCCGGCGCAGCGCCACCAATGCCCACTGCCGGTGATTATCCTGCGTCATGAACACGGGGAATGGCCCCTCCCCCTTCGGAATCATCAACTCCAGATGGAGCACCGCCTTGTGCTCAGGCCCAAAGTGCAACTCCACGGACCGCACCAAGGCATGGGATTCCTCGCGCTCCGACAACACATTGGCTTCCAGATTGTCCGGGGCCGGCGGAACCGTTCCCAGAATCCAATGCGCAAACAGGCCCAAAAGTTCCTGACGCCGTTGCTTCCAATCCTCGGGAGTCGTCACCAGCGCTGCCGTGCCGCTTTCCCAGCGCACCAGCGGGTTCGGCAACTCCGCCATGCTCGGCAAGGCATCGAAATCCGGCGGCAACTCCCCCGACTTCTTCAACCATGCCTCCCACGGCGGACTTTTGGGCAGCATCTGCTGCAACTGTTCCCCATACGCTTCACACGGCGCATTGACATCTTGTGGCGCCGCTGTAAAGCAAAAAATCAGCACAAACGAAATCATAATGCTTTTCCTCATTCCACATCATCGAAGCAACTTATGGGGCGATTATACTCCGCAGACAGGATTCATTCTCCCCTTCGCCACGGGAGAAACGAACTACACAAACATCGGAAGAATACCGGCCAAGATCGCCACGGCCACGGGAATCACCAAGTTATCGTCCGGATACACCCACAGAAGCCATTGCGTCGCATGGTGAACAATGTGCCGTTGTACCCGCCGGGTTAACGGACGCACCAACATCACCCAATACTTGGTGTAGCTTTCAATCACGGCGACAATCACTGCGATACACAGGATGCATTTCAGGCTCAGATGGGCGCCCAGCCACCAGTCCACCACCCACATTACCAAGGCGCTGGAGACGAGAAACGCCAGCAGGCCAAGTTTGCGTTCATGTCCAAGATGGTGTTTCTGAAGTTGGTGGCGGGTCCATGCGGCGGCAGGATCGGCCACGCCCAGCACCACCAACGAAATAACCAGCGTGGATTCCCGGCACCCGCCGAGTTGGTAGGATGTCGTGAGAATCGCCGCGGCCAACAAGTAATAGGTGGTCGCGTTGAAGTGGTTTTCCTCGATGGGCCGCATCAGTTTTCCATAGAAAGGCAATCCCTTGACGATTTCATTCCGCCGCGGCGAATAAAACCGCATGATGTCAATGGCCGCCGCCGCGCTCACCTCCGCCCAGACAAACCCCAGCAGCACGTACGCGTTCAATACCAGCCCGTTCAAATCCTTCCACAAATAGAAAATCGCCACCATCACCAAGCATCCAACCAGATGCCACAGCTTGCGGTTGGCGTTCCATTCGTATTCGTCTATCGGTTCCGCCGGTATATTGCCCATCGCTTTCCAAATCTACAAAAAACAAACAAAGAAGTCAATGCCCTACCGCAAAAAATACACCAGCTCGGATATCTGTCTTGACCTCAAGCCGGTCATAGGTGCACATTACCCGTATAGGCCGGTCAGTGAAACGGCCGTGTACTTTTTCAACAACTAAGGATGGGCCATGATACCACGGCGATTGTTTGGTTATGGGTGTGCCGGGCTTGTGCTTGTATTTGCGGACTTTCTGTGCAACGCGGTGCCCGGTGACGATGTTTATCGTTGGGTCAACGTCACCATGAAAGCGCCGTTTGCGGCGCGCGATGGCGCGGGCGCGCTGGTATACCAGGATAAGATGTGGTTGATCGGCGGATGGAATTCCCGCAACGAGGAATATTTTCCGCGCGACTGTGTCAACGACGTGTGGAGTTCCACAGACGGCGCCACCTGGACCATGGAACGCCCCAACACGTTTGGCCGGCCGGACTTCAACCCGGACCGCGAATGGGAAGGCCGCCACACCGCCGGGTATGTGGTTCATCAAGGGAAAATGTGGCTTGTGGGGGGCGACCCGATCCAGGGCCACTACCAGAACGATGTATGGAATTCTTCCGATGGCAAGAACTGGACCCATGTCAACAAAGGGCAGCCGGTTCCCTGGGGGCCGCGCGTGCTGCATTACACCCTGGCGTTCCAGGACAAAATATGGGTCATGGGCGGTCAAACCGCACCGGAATATGCGCCCGCCGAAGAACGGTTTTACGACGACATTTGGAACTCGGCGGATGGCATTCACTGGAGCCGCGTCACGCCCCAGGGGAAACACTGGTCTCCCCGTGGATTGATTGGAGGCAATGTGGTGTTCAAGAACCGGATGTGGATTTTGGGCGGCGGCACCTACGATACGCCCCAGACCCCGCAGCGCCAGTTCTTCAACGATGTCTGGAGTTCCGCCGACGGCATAACCTGGCAATGCCATACGGATTCCGCGCCCTGGCACCCGCGCGAGTACCATGATGTCGCCGTTTTTGATAACAAAATGTGGGTGATGGAAGGCTGGAACAAAGAAAACCGGAAGGATGTCTGGTATTCCGAGGATGGAGTTCAATGGCGGGAGGTGCCGGACACACCATGGAAACCCCGGCATGCCGCCAGTGTATTCGTTTTCAAGGACGCCTTGTGGCTGGTCACCGGCAACAACATGGAATCCGACGTCTGGAAATTGGAGCGTGTGAAATGAAGTACTGCCTAAAAGCCTCTATTCTTGTGCTCGGGACGGCCTACATGTTTGGAATGGCCGCGGCTGGCGGGCCCGTGAGCAAGACGGTCACAGAAGTCCTGCGCGAACCGTTGCCCCCGGAAGATTTGTCCTGTATGGCAAACGACACTACAATCACCATTCAAGGCCCCACGTTCCGCTACGTGGTGGACCGGGCCACCGGCGCCGCCGAGGCGATCGAGGCCGAGGGGGTGCCGTACCGCAGCATCCTCGGTCTGGCCGATCTCGGCCTCGACGATGTCTGATCCCGGCGGCGACGATTCCGGCCCGCATT
>CAYXPO010000515.1:0-4117 GCA_964466925.1 uncultured Nitrospirales bacterium | reverse complement strand
GAGACGCGGGCAGTAATACGGCGGATGGCCGTGGTATTTCGTGTGCTCGCGGTGGCGCGGCGTTCCTTTTCGGGGAAAATGTGCGCCACCGGCATACACGCCGTTTGCTGGGCTATCTTCCCGAGCAGCCGTATTTCTATGAGTACCTTACCCCGAAGGAAACCCTGGATTTTTACGGAAGGCTGCGGGGCCTGTCCGCGGCGGACCGCGCCCGGGACTGGGACCGGCTCTCGGCGATGCTGGAATTGCGCGAAATCGCGAATGACCGCATCAAGGGTTTTTCCAAGGGCATGCGGCAGCGGGTGGGTTTTGCCGTGGCGCTTGTGGGGGATCCGCCGCTGCTCATTCTGGATGAGCCAATGAGCGGCCTCGACCCGGTGGGCCGCCGCATGATCCGCGACATCATCACCCGGCAACATGCGTTGGGCAAAACCATCTTCTTCAGTTCGCATGTGTTGAGCGATGTGGAACAGCTTTGTGACCGTGTGGGCATTTTGGTGAAGGGGCGGCTGGTGAAACAAGGACGGATTGATGACTTAATCGGTGATCAAAAGGAGACGTTGGAGGATTATTTCCTGCGGGAACAGCAAAAAGGGGATCTCCTGTTATGAGAATCCTCACGGTGGCGCAAAACACCTTTCGCGAGGCCGTGCGCGACAAAGTGCTCTATGTCCTGTTGTTTTTTGCGGCGGTGGTGATTTTCGGATCGAAGGCGCTCGCTTGGATCAGCATTGGGCAGGACATCAAGATTGTAAAAGATATCACGCTCGCCGCCATCTCCCTGTTTGGCGTGCTCATCGCCATTTTCACCGGCACCAGCCTGATCTACAAGGAAATTGACAAGCGCACCCTCTACACGATTCTCGCGCAGCCCATGCACCGCCATGAATTCATTCTGGGGAAGTATGCCGGGCTGATGGCGCTGTTGGGCGTGGTGACGGTGATCATGACCGGGGTTTCGGCGGGGTATGTGATCCTGCTAGGGGGGAAATTGGAGGGCATGTATTTCCTGGCGGTGCTGTTGATTTACTGCAAGCTGATGCTGGTCACCGCCATTGCCCTGTTGCTCTCCTCGCTCAGTTCGCCCATTCTCGGCGCGATCATCGTTTTCATGGCCTATGTCTTCGGTCATGCCACGGGCGTGTTTCTCAATTTGCCGCCGCAATTCGACGGAACGCTCGCCAAGCACCTGTTGGAGGTCGCCTATTACATCGTCCCCAACCTCGGTAATTTCGACCTTCGCTCCGAAGCCGCCAACGGCATTCCCGTGTCCTTGGGCTATGTGGCATGGGCAATACTATATGCCGCCGCGTATACCGGTGTGTTCCTGATTCTGGCGGCGCTGGTCTTCGAGGAGAAAGACGTATGAGCCGCTGGTCCCGAAAAGGGATCGGCGCGCTGGCCGCCGCGATGGTGTTTTTCGCCCTCATGCTGTATGCCCAACGGCAGGTGGACTCCCTGCGGACAAAGGACTTCAAAAGCGAGTTGCTCTATTTGCCGAATGCCGCGCTTTTGCAACATTTCACCGCCGGCATGAACAGTGTCATTGCGGATTTGCTGTGGGTCCGCTGCGTTCTCTACATTGCCGAGGAAAACCGGGGCGACCGGGCTTTCAAGTGGCTGGATCAAATGCTGGATACCGTGACCCGGCTGGATCCCTATTTTGCCGATGCCTATCGGTATGGGGCCATGTTTCTCGCGGCGTTGAAGGCCGAGGATTCCGCCAGCTTGGAACTCCTCGAGCGGGGGATGATCAAAAATCCCGCAGAATGGCAACTGCCCTATGAGGCCGCCATGATCTACTTGCTCAACCGCCAGACCGAGCCGGACTCGCAGCGCAAAGCCGCCTTCTACCTCGCCATGAGCGCCGCCACCGGAAACGCCCCGCCCCTGGTGATGGACATCGCCGCGAAGCTGCAGGGCCGCTACGATTTGTTCGAGATCGAACGGAATATGTGGAACAACCAATTGCAGAGTCCCGATTCCCTGTTGCGGGAGCTTGCCGCCCGCAAACTTCAGGAACTCACGCTGCGGGAGGCGTGTCATATCCTGAATGAGCGCATGCAGCAATTCGCGCAAACCGCCGGACATCCCGCCGCCACCCTGGAAGAACTTGTCGAGGCCGGGTTGATTAAGGCGGTTCCGCCCGATCCCCTCGGCGGACACTTTTTTATAGACCCGGAGGGCGCGGTGCAAAATACCACGTTGCTGGATGCCATCAAGGAACAGAACAAGCAGCTTATTCGCGACGCGCTGGATAAATACCGGGAAAAACAGGGCGCGCTGCCGCCGGACCTCGAAGACCTTGTCCGCAAGGGACCGTTCACGCAACTGCCGCCGCATCCGTATAAAGGCCAAACATGGCACTATGATCCCCAAACCGGTGAGGTGAAATGACCATGAAGAACAACACCCGCCGGGAATTTCTGATTCAAAGCAGTGGCGCACTCATGGCCGCGGGAGGATGCGCGCACAGGGTTCCTTCCGCCCCTCCTTCAATCAAGGAATCGAACATGAAACCACCCAACTTTGTCATTTTTTTGACGGATGATCAGGGCTACGGGGATTTGGGGTGCATGGGCGCCACCGACCTCAAAACCCCCAACCTCGACGCCTTGGCCGCCGCAGGCGCGCGGTTGACCGACTGGTATTCGAATTCGCCGGTGTGCTCCCCGTCACGGGCGGCGTTGTTGACGGGCCGCTATCCCGCGCATGCGGGGGTGCGTTCCATTCTGGCGGGCCACCGCACCGCGCCGGGGCTTTCCCCGAAGGTGCCCACAATGGCCGCCGCATTAAAAACGCTGGGCTATCAAACCGCGATGTTCGGGAAATGGCATTTGGGCGCGGAGGAGTCGTTCCGCCCGCAGCATCACGGGTTTGACGAATGGTTCGGCTTTTTGTCCGGGTGCATTGACTACTATTCCCACATCTTTTACTGGGGCATGGCCGGGGGCAAGGAAGACCCGGTGCATGATCTCTGGGAGAACAACCGGGAGACATATGCAAACGGCCAGTATTTCACGGACATGATCGCGGAACGCGCCGTGGCGTATGTCCGGCGCGCCGCCGCAAAACCGGAGCCTTTTTTCCTCTATGTTCCCTTTAGTGCGCCACACTATCCCATGCACGCGCCGCAGAAATATCTGGACCGTTTCCCCAATCTTCCGCCGGAACGACGGATCATGGCGGCCATGATCAGCGCAATGGACGATGCGGCGGGGGCGGTCGTGGAGGAACTCAAGCGGCGGGGCGTTTATGAGAATACCTGCATCTTTTTCATGAGCGACAACGGCCCCTCGCGGGAGACGCGCAACTGGCTGGACAACACCCGCACGCCGTATTACGGAGGAACGCCGGGGCCTTTCAAGGGGCACAAGTATAGTCTGTATGAAGGCGGTATCCGGGTGCCGGGGCTTGTATCCTGGCCGGCGTGCATTCCGGCGGGACAGGTGATTTCAGAGCCTGCGGCGGCCATGGACATCTTCCCAACGTTCCTTCACGCTGCAGGCGGTGACATAAGCCGCTATGCGGTGGACGGCTGCGATATTCTCCCCATGCTGGCGCAGGGCGCAAGCAGTCCGCACGCCTCCCTTTTCTGGGAACAGGGCAACCAGACGGCGCTTCGCAAGGGAAATTGGAAATTGGTGTTAAACGGGCAATTGGTGGAAGAAGCCCCGCCCAAAGACGTTGTGCATTTGTCCGACCTGAAAAGCGACCCTGGAGAACGCATTAACCTCAAAGAGGCCCGTCCGGATATCGCCGCCGCGATGAAGGCCGAAGCGGAACGTTGGCGCGCGGAAATAGAGGCGGGAAACGAAAAGACAAAAAGGACTTGAACGACGTAAAGGACCTTACGAAGGATGGCCGCCAAAGTATCATTGGGAAATCATCCAAAATCAACCTGCAACCACGAATCATGAGAAACCTCTCTTCCAGACTGTTTTCATTTCGCGGAATTATTCGCATGGGCTGCGGCGCACTGTGCGGTATTGCGGTGCTGTGTTTTTTTTCACTGCTTCACGGGTGTTTCCCCGCCCACACTACGCATTTCATTACGGATCCTGAAGGGCGCATCGTCATCTACCATGGGTTGAATGTGTCGAACTATGCAAAAACC
>CAYXPO010000514.1:0-4121 GCA_964466925.1 uncultured Nitrospirales bacterium | reverse complement strand
GGTCAGGCGGCGGGGTCCGGAAGCGGTCTCCGTTTTTTTGGCGGGTTTGGGGGCGGGGTCCGGTTTCCGGGCGGCGGCCTCGGCGGCCCGGCGTTCTTTATAGAGCAGGTAGTCGTCGTAATTGCCCGCGATCTGGACTATTTGCCCGCCTTCTTCAAAAATGAGCATGTGGGTGCAGATGCGGTTCAGGAAATACCGGTCATGGCTGACAATAAGGGCGCATCCGTTAAAGGCTTCGATGGTTTCTTCCAGCACCCGGAGGGTATAAAGGTCGAGATCATTGGTGGGCTCGTCGAGAATGAGAAAATTGCCGCCGGCCAAGAGCCGCTTGACCATATACAGCCGGTTTTTCTCGCCACCGGAGAGATTACTGACGGGGGCGTCCACGGCATTTTTATCGAACAGGAATTTCTCCAGGTATGCGGGGATATACATGCGCCGCCGGTTGATATCGAGCCAGCGCGCACCACCCGCGATAAACTCGATAACGGTTTTGTGCGGGGCGATTTCTTCATGCGCCTGATCCACGTAGAGGAACTCGACGGTTTCCCCCCGGAAAATCCTGCCGCGCCGGGGTTCCTCAAGGCCCATCAAGACTTTCAGGAGGGTGGTTTTCCCGGACCCGTTCGGGCCGAGAATCCCAATCCGCATCTCTTTTTGCATGATCAGGGAAAAGTTGCGAAACAGCAGGGCGTCTCCGTAGCCGTATGCCAAGTCTTTTACTTCCAGGATGGTTTTTCCCAAGGGCTGGGGTTCGGGAATCTCAAAAAGAAACTCCCGGTGCTTGGGGGGCGGTCCTTGCGCGCAGGTTTCAAGGAACCGGTTGATGCGGGCCTTCTGCTTGGTGCCGCGCGCTTGTACCATTCCAGTTCCCTTCGGATAAGGCTTCGGCGGTTTTCTTCGGTGCGGCTCCGGGTTTCCTCGAGCACGGCCTTGTACTCCAGGAAGCGCTCATAGCTTCCGGGGAAAGTCAGCAGTTTGGTGAATTCGATTTCGACGATGCGGTTGACTATACGGTCCAGAAAATAGCGGTCGTGCGTGACAAGGACACAGCTTCCGTCATAGTTCTCAAGAAATTCCTCGATCCATTCCACACTGCGGGTGTCTATATGGTTGGTGGGTTCGTCGAGCAGCAGGACATCCGGGCGCTGGATAATCTTCGCCGCGAGATTGACCCGGCGCAATTCACCGCCGGACAATGTGGAAAGAATTCGTTCCTGCGGCGGCAAATCCAAGGACAAGGAGATGCGCTTAACTTCCTGTTCAAGGTCCCAGGCGCCGGATATGTGCAGCGCATGCTGAAGGGTGTCGCATTCCGCCTGAAGTTCCCGGTGTTCCCAGCATTCCCCCGGCACCGTGGCGAGGCGTTCCATGGCATGATGGTAGGCCTCCAGCATGGCGCGGATATCCGCCGAGGCCTCGCGGAGCACTTCCGCCACCGATTTGTCGGGATTCAAATCGCATTCCTGGGGCAACAAGGCCATCCGTGTGCCCAGGGTCCGGGTTACTTCTCCGGCATCGGGATCGGCCAAGCCCGCCAAAATGCGCATTAAGGTGGATTTCCCCGAGCCATTGCGCCCAATAAGACCTATGCGGTCTCCCTCATGGATGGTCAGGGAGACCTCATTGAGGACCGGCTGACCGCCGTAGCTCATGATGATATTCCGGGCCGTGACCAGGACTTTTGCAGGGATTGGGGAACTCATGATGGCAATACACATCCAGACAGAAAAAACGCCACGGACTCAAGGTCCGTGGCGTAATCATAGCATGTTCAGGGGTTATTCCGCGCGGCGCCACTTCCAAAGGGGATCCCGCGTTTTATCGGGGCGCAGCATGTCGCGGACATAATCGCCCTGCAAGTCCACCTTGGCCGGCATCCCTGCCGCCGCGTCATACTTCTTCTGCTTGTAGGGGCTGAGTTCCGGATGTTCCTCTTCGAGAACCCGGCAGGTCAGGAAGATCATGAGTTCATTGAATTGCGAGGTGCCCTTGTTGTTTCGGAACGCAAAATTGATAAGCGGGATATCGCCCAGCACGGGCACCTTCCGAATGGTGTTGTCGCTGTCTTTCTTGCGCAGTCCGCCAATATAAATGGTCTGGCCGCTCTTCATGTGCACCGAACTGCTCATCTGGCGCTTGAATTCGATGGGAACGCCGGAGGTGGATTCCCCCGCTTTGCTGCTCTCTTTGGCATCCAGCAGGCAGATGATGTGATCGTCATGTGTTACCCGCGGGGTGACGGAAAGGACGGTGCCCACGTCTTTGAACCGGGTGTTGGTTTGCGAGCCGCCCGCGCTGGTCTGGGTCAACTCGATGTACGGAATTTCCTGAGAAATGGCGATTTTGGCTTCCTGGTTTTCCACGGTCACCAAAACGGGATTGGAAATCAAATTCGCGTTGCGGTTGCTGATCTCCGCCTGAATGGCGCCCTGCCAGTCGAAATCATCCGTCAAGAGCGAGTAGGTTAACGAGGAGGCGGGGCTTCCCGTGGCCAGCGCGGCACCGGCGGCCATGTCTTGCAGCGTGCCAATCTTGCGGCCCGCATCGCCCAAGGCGGCTTGACGGGTATTCTGGTCCTGAACGGCCTTAATCAGCCATTTCACCCCGGTTTCCGCCGCATCGCTCATGAGCGCGTCCACCACCATGGTGTCCAGGATAACCTGTTTCACGGAAATGTCCATGTCTTTGACAATTTCACGGATTTGCTCGACGACTACGGGGATATCGGTGACAATCAGGTGGCGCGCACGGACATCGGCGGCCAGTTTCCCCACCGAGGGGGTCAGCATTTTTTCGAGCATGGGCACCAATTTGTCCGGCTCGGAATAGTTCAGTTTGATGGCCTCGGTGACCGTGGGCAGCACGGGTTGTTCGATGTCCAAATCATGGGCCAATTTCAAGAACGAATCTATTTTGCCCTTGGGTCCGGAAATAACCAGTACATTCGTGGTTTTATTCGCGGAGATGGTGAACAGCTTTTGATTCTTGGAGTTCTGGAGCAGGTCTTTCAGCACCTTTTCCACATCTTCGGCTTTCGCATTCTTCAGGGTCACCAGTTCGGAAGTGCGTTGGGAGGTCACGGCCTCCTCATATGGCACAATGCGGTAAATGCCTTCTTCTTCCACAAGGCCCAATCCGTTCATGCGCAACGCGGTTTCCATGGCCTGTGCGAGCGGAACCTGCTTGAGGCTGGCGGTGACGGTGCCCGTGAGGTCGGCCCCGGCGATAATATTGATGCCTGCCTTATGGGCGAGCAGGGCCACCACATTCGCCAGTTCCATTTCACGAAAATCAACATTGACAATCTGCTGAAGTGGGTCGCCGGAATACGGGCGGGCCTGCGGCGCACCGCCTTCGGGTGCTTCCACGGCGGTAACCGCCTTTTCTTCTTGCGCCTCCAGCGATTGTATCTTACTTACAATCGCGGTGTTCGATTCGCGGGTGTCCGGCGCCGGTTCTTCACGGGGCGGTGGCGCAGATGCGTCAATGGCCGGCGCTTGCGCGCCCGCGGTTTGTTCCCCTTCCTGTGCGGCGGCATTTTCCCCTTCGGCGGTATTTTGTTCCGTAGGCGCCGCGGGGGCAATAGGGGGAAGCAAACCGGCTTCCCGCAACCGTTTAGCTTCTTCACTTTCCGGGCCAGGCGCCGGTGAATTGGCGGAAGAAGGCTGGGTGCCGGCAGCGGGCGCGGCTTCCGCCGCAAACAGGCCCGACCGCAACACGCTACGATCAAATTGGGCGTCGGCCACGGCTTGAAGCCCCGCCGTCAAGGATGCAAAATCCTGATAGTCCTCAACATTCGTGTTGGGCAGGGAAAAAGGCGCGGAAACGTGCATTGGCGCATCCCGCAGCTCGGTCAACTGCTGTGTCAAGTGGTCCAGCGAATCCGTCGTGGCGGCAGGCGCGCCCGAGGGCGCTTTGTGATCCGGCAGTCCTGCTCCGGTCAGCAAGGCGGCGGCAAGACAGAACGCCCCCGCCAGCACCACGGACAGCATTTGAATGCGGCTAAACCAGCGCAGACTTTAGAGCTCCTTCATTGGCACAGGAATAAGAGAATCGCGCACTTTGAACACCACGCGATCCCGTTCGATGGAATACACCTGCACACCGTTGGAATACGC
>CAYXPO010000513.1:0-4126 GCA_964466925.1 uncultured Nitrospirales bacterium | reverse complement strand
TCCTCCCACTCCGATCACCATGTGTTTATCGAGCCCGAAGGCCGGGATGTGCTGGAAATCTATCCCAACGGAACATCCAACAGCCTTCCGGTAGAGGTCCAATTGGATATGATTCATTCCATTCCCGGCCTCGAACATGCCGAATTCCTGGCTCCCGGCTACGCCATTGAATACGATTTCTTCGATCCAACCCAGTTGCAGCCGACCCTGGAAACCAAACGGGTAGGGGGACTGTTTTTTGCCGGACAAGTCAACGGGACCACCGGATACGAGGAGGCCGCCGCCCAGGGATTCATCGCCGGCGCCAATGCCGCCCTCCTTTGCCAGGGACGTGAGTCCCTTGTCCTGAAACGCCATGAAGCCTATATCGGCGTCATGATCGACGATCTGGTCACCAAAGGCACCAACGAACCCTACCGGATGTTTACCTCGCGGGCCGAACACCGGTTGTTGCTCCGGCAAGACAACGCGGCCTTCCGCCTGGCTTCCCAGGCGGAATCCCTGGGCATCGTTCCCCGCGAACGGTTGGCTCAAGTGCGCAAGCGGGAAGGGGAGATTGCGACGGAAATCGATCGCTTGCAACGGACGTATCAGGAGGGCGCATCCTTGGCCCAGTGGTTGAAGCGCCCCGAAATGCAATACGAGAACCTGCCAAACAATCGGAAAGATCTCGATCCCGATGTTATTGAGCAAGTTGAATTTATGCTGAAATACGAAGGCTATGTCACCCGTGAAATCCGCCAGATCGAAAAGGCCGAACAGGTTTCTCGCCAACGCATCCCGGAACAAATCGACTATTCCGCCATCCGCGCGCTTCGCTATGAATCCCGCGAAAAACTCTCCTCCATCCGTCCCCGCGACCTCGGCCAGGCCTCCCGCATCTCCGGTGTCACCCCCGCCGATATCGCCATCCTCTCCGTCTGGATCAAAAAAATGTCGGCATCCTTGTGAATCAATTCTTACGCACAGTTAATGAATTATGATTAGATATAAATCAATCTTATAATGATGATTCAATATATTATTTGTGATTTTAACAAACAGAGTTAATTAACTCTGCATTGTATTTTTCCCAGCGCCAATCCTACTTCTGCAAAAGCGCAATGGCCAAGTGGGCCGCAGGTCCTCCGGCGTCGGACCAGCGTGAGGGAAAGGTCATGGGTTGGGCCAAATGACGGGTCAATCGAGCCACTTCCAGGGGGGAAGTCCCATGCTGCCGGGCGCGTTCGCTGGCCTTCTTCCATTCCGGATCGGCATCGGCGATCCGACTGGCCGAGTCCAAGGCCTTTTCAGCCAAATAATGAGAGTAATTGGCGCCAGAAAAGTCCGGCCCGAATCGTCCATCCGGCCCCTGCTGCCGCAGCAGATGCGCCAATCCATCCCGGATCGCAACCGCCCGGTTTCCATGAGATTCGTCGGGATCCGCACGAATCAACGCCAGCACCGCCAAAGCGGTAACCGCAGTATCATACCGTGTAGGCCCATCCTGTTCGGCCGCCGACCATCGTCCATCCGGCTTTTGGGCCGCCATGAGAATCTCCACGGGGGAGGGCACACGGGCTTGCCGAGTCCGGAGAAGAGGATAGGTCATCCAACACGCGCTGGCCAGAAGCAGAATCGATGCGGCCGCGCCCAGCAACGGAAAAACATAAGACCGATGAGGCGCGCGATGAACCTGAATGGCCGCCATCACGCGCGCGGTTAAGTCCGGAGAGGGCGGGGGCGATGAGAGGTCTCGCAATCGGGAAACCAGGCCTTCAAACCTCTTTTCACGCAAGGGGTCCGGAAGATCCTTCATGGTAATTTTCCTTTATTATATTGAGCGCGTTGAAGATACGTGATTTCACGGTTCCGACTGGAACCTTCAGGACCTCGGAAATTTCTTCGTAGCTGAGCCCTTGGTGAACCGCCAGCACCAGGGTTTCTCTGAGTTTTGGAGTCAACTGTTCGAGTGCCGCTTGAATGTCGAGGGTCTTGACCATCGCGCCCAGGCCGCCATCGGTCGTGGTGGGCGCGGCCTCGCGATAGCGATCGAGAAAGAGCCGGAACCGGTTTTGGCGACGCCACCCATCCAGCCAGGCATGCCGGGCCAAGGTATACAGAAAGGTGGTGAACTTGGCCCGGGGCTTGAATTTGAAGCGATACTTCCATAGGCGAATGAAGGTTTCCTGAACGAGGTCCTCTGCATGGTTGGAAGCGCCCAGGCGGAAAAAAAAGTTCAGCAAGGGACGCTGGTGGCGTTCCACCAGGATGCGGAAGTCTTCTTCATGGCCTTCCCGCACCCGGGCCATGAGGGCGAGATCATCGGGTTCTGGCTGGACGGATCCGGTCATGAAAAGGCATTCTGGGCCCAGTACAAAGCACAACAAAGATGGAATGGTTGACGCTCATGAAGAAATCGCGGGCGGATACCGGAGACAAGAAAACCCAACCTTTATGCCATACCGGGCGCTTTCATTCAATAAAGATGCCCAATCAGGAAAGGACAGGCTCATGAAGAAACAGATCTTGGGATGGACGTTGGCGGCATGGATGTGGGGTTCATCGGCGTGGGCCGGATTGCCGGCGGATGTGGAGGCGGAGGCGCGTGCCGCAATGGAACGGGGCGCCCGCTGGCTGGCGGCCCAGCAGCAGGCCGGCGGCTACTGGGCGTTGCCGGATACGCCTGCCCTGACGGGGTTGGCCATGTGGGCGCTCCAGGCCACCGACCCGGCCGCCCACCAGCAGACGATCGATCGCGCCATGGTGTTCCTCCTGACCAGTGTCCAGGAAGACGGATCGATCTGGCGGACCCCGTCGGTCCAGCGCAAGGGCGGGGGATTGGCGAACTACAACACGGCGGTTTGCATGGCGGCGCTGCATTCGCTGGGCCGGCCGGAGCTGGTGCCGGTGATTCAAAACGCCCGCACCTACCTGGCGAAAATGCAGCATTTGGAATCCGACGCCTTCTACGGCGGCATGGGGTACGACGCGGACTCGCAACGGGCCTACGCGGACCTCTCCAACTCCTACATGGCCTACGAGGCGATGCGGCTGACGCAGGATGTGGAAGATCTCCGTGCCGCGGGCGAGGACAAGGCGGATCTGGACTGGAAGGCGGCCCAGGATTTCCTGGCCCAGGTGCAGAACTTGTCCCTCGTGAACACGAACACGTGGGTGAGCGAGGACGAGGAAGACCGCGGCGGGTTCGCGTATTCCCCGGGTTCCGGCGCATCCAAGACCAACGCCGAAGGCAAGATCACCCTGCGGTCCTACGGCAGCATGACCTACGCCGGACTGCTTGCGCTGATCTACGCAAGCGTGGATGCCCAGGACGTGCGGGTGCAGTCGGCGAAGGACTGGGCTTCGCGGCATTGGTCGCTGGAGGAAAACCCCGGCATGGGGCAGGAGGGGCTCTACTATTTCTTCAACGTCCTGACCAAGAGCCTGCGGGCGTGCGGCGAGGACACCTTGACCCGGCCCGATGGCAGCGTCGTGACCTGGCGCGAGGAAGTCGTGCGCAAACTGGCTGCGCTGCAGAAGCCGGAGGGATTCTGGGTCAACGAAAACAACCGTTGGTGGGAGGCGGATCCCAACTTGGTGACGGCCTACACGCTGATGGCGCTGGCCACGGCGCTGGAATAACACCGACCATCGGCCCGCCTCAGGCGTTCTGGATGTTGCGGTAGCTGGCCTCGACGAAGCCGGCCACGGAAGAAACAGCCCCGGCCCCACAGCGGGGCCGGCGACAACAGATCTGGAACCGCTCTAGCGGGCGAACGGACGCAGGAATTCCTCGAGTTCGGCGTGGCCGGCGCCCCCGGGCGAAAACCAAGAACTGTTGTTGTGCCCCCCGGAGAGCAGGACAAACGTCTTCGGCCCGGCAGCGGCGGCGTGGAGAACCCGCCCGCTGGGGAAGGGAACGGTTTCGTCCTGGATGCTGTGCCCGATCAATTTGGGCAGACCTTCCATGGCGGCCACCTTGGAGGCCGAGTCGAAGGAAACGGAGAGCAGGCGATCGAGGGGAAGATTCGGATACAACCGGCGGGCCATGTCGGCGGCGGAGGCAAACGATCCTTCGATGATCAATGCGGCGACCGGACGATCCAGGGCAAGCTGGACGGCCACCGCCCCGCCCAACGACCGG
>CAYXPO010000512.1:0-4131 GCA_964466925.1 uncultured Nitrospirales bacterium | reverse complement strand
CGTGGTCGGCCTATGGCATGGTGGCGGTAAGCCGTCAGGCGGCATCAGACCCGTACTGCGGCTGGTGCCGGTGGGCGCGCTTGTGTTTTCCATGTTGTTGCACGCGGTGATAACGGTGGGTGCGGAACACATGGGGCGTCCTCCCCGCGAGCCGCGCGAGTATAAAATCGCGGGGCAATGGCTGAAGGAGCATGTGGCACCAGGATTGATTTTTTGCCGGAAACCGCAGGTGGGGTACTATGCGGACATGCCGTCCACGGGACCTGACCTGAACGATACGCTGGACCAGGCAATAGCACGCGCCCAAACCGCCGGGGCAAAGTACCTCGTGGTGGATGAGCGCTACACGGCCCAGGATGTTCCGGGTCTGCGGGGATTGCTAGACCCTGCCCAAGCCCCTCCGTCGCTGAGACTCCTTTACCAGACCGAACCTTACCCGAAGTGCCGGGTGGTGGTTTACGCATTGCCGGAGAAGATGAAGTGAGGGGGCTTTCCTCATGCGCACGCTGATAGTCCATACCGGCGGCATAGGGGATTTCCTGCTCACCTGCCCGGCCCTTGCGTGTCTGGCCCAGGACGGCCCCATCGAGTTGCTCGGCTACCCTGAACGTCTTGCGCTGGCGGTGGCGGGAGGCTTGGCGGAATCCGCCCACAGCTTGGACCACGCCGATTTTTCCTCGGTGTTTTCCGCCCCCAGTGCCCGGCTCCACGCGTTTCTAAGCCGTTTTCAGCGTGCCATCGTGTGGATGCGGGACACGGGCGAAATTCAGTGTGCTTTCAGGAACTGCGGGGTAAGCGATGTGCGGTGTTTTCCCGGCCTGCCGCCGGAAGGGTGGGAACAACACGCCTCGGTGTATTACGCACAGTGCATCGGGTGCCAACCGGCTCCAGATTGGAAACTCAATTTTGGTCGGACTGATCCGGACGATCCGTCCAATCCAGCCAACCCATCGTTCATTGTGGTCCACCCCGGGAGCGGAAGCGCCCGAAAAAACTGGCCCATGGCGCATTTCACGACGGTGGCGGCATATCTCGGGCAACAGGGCCATACGGTGCGTTGGTGCTTGGGCCCGGCGGAAGAACCCCTGGAGATTCCGGCCATGGCGGAGCGGCTTGATGCCTCCTCGCTGGTGGAATTGGCCTTGATCCTCCAACAGGCGGCGCTCTATATCGGCAACGACTCCGGAATCACGCATCTTGCGGCGGCAGCGGGATGTCCCACGGTGGCGATATTCGGCCCCACCGACCCGCGGGTGTGGGCGCCCCGTGGCGGCCATGTCCGCGTGGCGCAGGGAAATCCTTGGCCGGCGCCGCAAACCGTGATGGAAGCCCTCGCTCCCCTCCTGCCTTAACCTGCGCCCCGATTTCATGCCACTGGCGCGCACGGGTCCGTTCCTGATAAGATAAGCCCACCGCAGTCTTGGTCCTGTAGTGTGGATAAGCCGACACGGGGAATTTTGACGCAAGGAGAAGAATCATGGAACAACGTATCTTTAATTTTTCAGCCGGCCCGGCCGTATTGCCGTTGCCGGTGCTGCAAAAGGCGCAGGAAGAAATGCTGGTGTATCCGGGCGCGGGCGCCTCGGTGATGGAGATCAGTCACCGGTCCAAGACCTTTGCCGCGATCCTCGAAACCACCAAGGCCAATATGAAGGCCTTGCTGGGCGTGCCGGACAATTACAGCATCCTGTTCACGCCGGGCGGAGCCACGCTTCAATTTTCGATGCTGGCCATGAACTTCCTCAATGGCGGGTCCGCCGATTACATCATGACCGGTTCGTGGGCGTCCAAGGCCTCCGGGGAAGCCAAAAAGCATGGAACGGCCCGGCCCATTTGGAGCGGGAAAGAAGAGAATTACGTGCGCATGCCGAAAAAGGGCGAGTATGCCGTAGACCCCAACGCCGCCTACCTGCACTTTACCTCCAACGAGACCATTCAGGGCATCGAACTCTTCGAGGAGCCGGAAGCGGGCAATGTACCGCTGATCTGCGATGCTTCCTCCGATTTCATGTCGCATCCCCTCCCCATCGAGAAATACGCGATGATTTACGCGGGCGCCCAGAAGAATGTGGGGCCGTCTGGCATTGCGGTGGTTATCTTGCGCAATGACATGCTGGAACGCGTCCCGCAGAACCTTCCCTCGCTGCTGGACTACAAACTCATGGTCGAGAACGACTCGCTGTACAACACGCCGTCGTCTTTCTCCATCTACATCATCGGCCTGGTCATGAAGTGGTTGCGGGAAGAAGTCGGCGGCCTGGACAAGATTGCCGCCATCAACAAAGACAAGGCCCAGTTGTTGTACGACGTGATTGACAACAGCGGCGGATTCTACAAAGGCCACGCGCAAAAGGAAAGCCGTTCGCTGATGAACGTAACGTTCCGCCTGCCGGATGAAGCGGCCGAAAAAGAATTCATTTCACAAGCCACCGCCGCCGGTCTCGACGGGCTGAAAGGCCATCGTTCCGTCGGCGGATGCCGCGCCTCCATCTACAACGCCATGCCGGTGGAAGGCTGCAAAGCCCTGCGCGAATTCATGATCGAATTCCAAAAGAAAAAAGGCTGATTGCACCCAGCACGTATCAACAAGGATGCAAATGACAACTAAAGACAGCAAAGACATCCATTGTTAGTCATTAGTTGCTGGACGCAACATCCACACGTCACGCCCCCAGCCGGATGACGGGCGCGTTCACGGTTTGCGCGGCGCGGACCACGTCTTCGCGGCAGGTGAAGAGCAGTATTTGGTGCTGTTGGCCGAGGTTCGCCATGAGTTTCATGGTGCGTTCGAGGCGTTGATCATCGTAGTTGGCAAAGGGATCATCCAGCAGCATGGGAATGGATTCGCCGGTTTCGCTGATGCCCTGAACCAAGGCGAGGCGCAGGGCCAGATAGATTTGGTCCACGGTGCCCTTGCTGAGGTTCTTCTCCGGATTTTCCGCCAACCGGCTGGTCTGCGGGATTCGGACACTGATGGTGAGGTCCCGGCTCAGATAAAGTTCGTCATACGCGCCGTCCGTGATGTCTTTGAGGTAGGTGCTGGCGCGCGCGGCCAGTTTGGGGGCGATGCGGGCGTGTTTGTCGCGGGCGATGTCTTCAATCAACGCCAAGGCGTGGGTGGCGGCGGTCAATTCAAACTCGAGCGTGGCGATGCGCCCTTCGAGGGCGGCGATTTCCTCTTCAATTTCATTGATGGAGCGGATGCCCGCCCCGCGTTCGGTAATGTGGATATGGAGTTCGCGTTCTTCCTTCATGCGCACGTCCAGGGCCGTAATCACGTCCTCCAGTTCCGCTTTGATCTGGTCCCGGGGGCGTTTGGGCGTATCCGGCAGCGCCCCGTCGTTTTTAACCTCCTCCCGCAAGGCATGGAGGGTTTGCCCCCGCAATACGGTGTTGAGTTGTTCTTCCAGGTTGCCGCGCTTGTTCCACACCTCCTGGTATTCCCGCGCCTGCCGGGCCTTCGCCTGCCATTGTTCCAGTGAGGTCACACCCGCTTGTGAAAGAAGCCGGGTAAGTTCCTTTTCGCGGGCCTCGAGCGCCTTGCGCTCCTCTTCCACCCGGCGTTCCAGCATTTGTGCGCGTTCCGCGAGGAGATCGATCCGGCCCCGGCGCTCCCGGTGCTGTGCCACGCGGGTCCGGTAGGCCCGCAGCGCGCCGGCCGTGTTGTCGTACTGGTTCTCTTCCGTGAATCCGTTGATGCGCAAGAACGAGCGGATGTCCCGCTCCACCTCGGCCAAGGTGCGTTCCGTATCCGCGATATGCTCCGCCAGCCGTTTCATCTCGTTCTGATTGCGGTCTATCAATGAGCGCGTGTCATTGACCCGCCGGCGGTGTTCCCGGTATTCCTGGTACCGCGCGATGGCCCGGCCCAGGGCGGGTTGAACGTCTTTTTCGGTTTGAATGGACTGCCCCGCCTTTTCAAAGGCCTCCCGGATGCGTTCGAGCAACTGCGGCACGCGCTCCTGGGTTTCCAGCGCGCGGGTTTCCTGGGCTTCCAGCACTTCGAGGCGGGCGGCGAGTTCCGCGCTGGCCTCGCGATACTGGTCGTACTTGGCCTCCAGTTCCCGGATTGTTTCGCAGCGGGCCTTTTCCATCAGCGCTTCCACGGGATGCCGCTCCGCGATGGTTTCT
>CAYXPO010000511.1:0-4139 GCA_964466925.1 uncultured Nitrospirales bacterium | reverse complement strand
ACTCGACCCAGCTTCGAAACGTACGAAATAAACTTATACAACGATATCGGCTCCAATATCCCCAGTGGATCGAGGCAATTGAACAGGGGCAACTATTATCCTTGTCGTCTTCTTTCCCCCCGGAGCTTCTCTACCTCGTTGAACTCGATAGACGGATCAGAAGACGTGAAGAAGTATTGAATATAATCCCGGCACAAATACTCCGGATTATTCGAAGCTATCCGGGCGATCACTTCCAACTGCTAAGGTTTCTGGGACGGCATCCCTATGCTTTGGATTTAATGGAATCGAACCCGCTCCTTGGATTTATGATGGCTACGCACCATCGTTGGCTACCTCAACCGGCCTATGCCACGGAAAACCTGGTGGCACAGATACTTCGTCGAAAACGCCGGGATATTCTAGCCTGGCTGGGATGCCCTGCTGTGTCTGAAGCCGCCGTCAACATGGCGGGAAAAGTTATTCCCCAGGCATGTCATCCTAATCTCATCGCCGCCTTTTGGGATGCCATGTGTAATCCGGAGTTTGTGTGCCGTCTGACCCACCTCAAACGGATCAACCTTGGTGTGTTATCAATCATCGTATCTCCCAACTTGTTTAAGCATGTAACCAATGGTTTCTTAGAGTCTGTGGCCTGCGATCCCAAAGAAGACGAGGACGCCTGTGTTGCAAGGGAACTTGAAGCCTGCCTTCGCTACATGGTGGAGATAAAACAGCCCTATACGGAACGTATTTTCTCGAAACCGACCCACGTACGGAAGTTTTTAGCAAGGTATGCCGAACTTTTGTCACCTGAAGAGATCGAAAGATTCCGGATCACATTGCCAGACCCACCCATTCCCGAAACCCAGACTATTCAGGCCCTCCGTACGCCCCAGGACGTGGCGGAGGAAGCAATGGAACAAAACAACTGCGTCTGGTCATTATTACCGCAAATCGCCGGGGGGCGTATTGGCTTGTACCGGGTGCTCAGGCCCGAACGGGCTACCCTCTCCATCTGTTTTAAAGAAGGTAAATGGCAGATCGGCGAAATCGAATGCGCCTACAATCTGCCAGCGGGGGGAGAGACAATCCGTTACGTCTCTGAATGGTTAATGGGGTCGGCACCTGGGCACCTTCGGGTATCGAGCCAATCAGAGCCGTGGGGAAAAGGAAAATATGGGTGAAAAGAGCCCTGGCATATCTTTTTTCTCCGGATAGGTTAAAGAATTTGCGTCTAAAACGAATACATAGGGGAAGCCATGAAAGGGTCATGGCTAACGAACGACAGGGATAAAGCCCTTAAAGGAGCAGAATTGTGAATATACATGACGATTTTCCCGACATAACTGATTACCCCTATTGGTCATACAGAACAACACAGGCACAACCCATGAACGATCTTCTCGAAGAGGGCCTGGCAACTGCCGAGCGTCAAATCACGGCAAAGACTGGAATCACCGGGGTCGCCACCGGATTTCCTGAATTGGACAGGATGCTCCTGGGACTGCACAACCGCGAACTAACAGTGCTCGTGGGACACCCATCGACAGGGAAGACGGCGTTCATGCTGAACATTCTCAAACACATTGCGGTCGAAGCCAATAATGGGGTGCTTTTTTTCAGCCCGGCCATGTCCAAGCAGGAGGTGATGCGTCGCTTTTTGTGTTTCCTCGGGGGAGTAGACTTGCCGGGTTTGCGTTCCGGGCAAGTCGACGGTCAACAGAACCACATACCCCTCTGTATTGCCGCCAGCAAAGTCTTCAAGGCCAATATCTACGTGGATGACACACCGGCTATTTCTACCCTTGAATTAACGAAACGGGCTTTGATCTACCATGCAAAATGGAATATCAGTCTGGTTATCATCGATTCCCTCGATTGCATTGCCCCCAATGGCAGACCCGGTGACCGGTACATGGAATGGCTCAAAATACTGCGGTGTCTCAAACTGTACTCCATGGACTGCCGTGTCCCCGTATTGGCGTTAACGTCACTAAACCGCTTTCCCAAGCGTCAGCGGTGGCTTGCTTGGCGGGCCATCGAACAAACGGCGGATGTCATACTGAAAATGCAACGGGTCCAAGAGCATAGATTGCAGGGACACCGAGTGCGCGTTTCGGTGGTCCAGCAACGCAACGGCCCCACGGGTAGCATAGTTCTGGGCTTCAAAAAGGCGGGCCAGCAATTTCCAGATGACGCGGTGGGCAATATCTCCTAATGCATGGGTAGTATGGCCCGCGCGCAGGGGTTTGCCGCCCCTCTCCCGCGCCGATTTTTCCTTTTGCATTAGGGGCTGTCCAAGAGTCATAATAGGGCAAACCTTGTTTCCCCGCCGATGGGGGGACAGACGTCACCACCTACTTGTGTATAGGGAATTCGCCCTGGGCAACAGGGCGTTAGCCTTTTCAAAACGCTGGAGTAATGAGCATGTCGAAACCAATGATTACGCTGGATGCGAACGAGGCGGTGGCCCGGGTCGCATACCTGACCAACGAGGTCGCCGCCATTTATCCCATCACGCCGTCTTCGGCGATGGGGGAATGGGCCGATCAATGGGCCTCGGAAGGCAAGAAGAACATTTGGGGCACGGTGCCCCTGGTTGTGGAAATGCAGAGTGAAGGCGGGGCCGCCGGTGCGGTGCACGGTTCGCTGCAATCGGGCGCGCTGACCACCACGTTCACGGCCTCGCAGGGGCTGATGCTCATGCTCCCGAACATGTACAAGATCGCGGGTGAATTGACCCCCTGTGTGATCCATGTGACCGCGCGCGCGCTGGCGGCGCAGGCCCTGTCCATTTTCGGCGATCAGGCGGATGTGATGGCCGCGCGTTCCACCGGATTCGCCCTGCTGGCCTCGAATTCCGTGCAGGAAGCGCCGGATTTCGCCCTGATTGCCCAGGCGGCCACGCTTGAATCCCGCATCCCTTTCATCCATTTTTTTGACGGCTTCCGCACGTCGCATGAAGTCGCCAAAATCGAGGAACTCAGCGAAGATACGATTCGCGCGATGATCAATGATGACTTGGTGGCCGCGCACCGCCAGCGGGCGCTCTCGCCGGACCATCCGATCCTCCGGGGCACCGCGCAAAACCCGGACGTCTATTTCCAGGCGCGTGAAACGGTGAATACCTTCTACGCCGCCTGCCCGGGGATCGTGCAAAAATGCATGGACAAGCTGGCGGCGCTTACCGGGCGTCACTACCACCTGTTTGATTATGTGGGCGCCCCGGACGCCGAACGGGTCATTGTTATCATGGGTTCCGGCGCCGAGACCGTGGAGGAGGTGGTGGACTATCTTGGGAAAAAGGGCGAGAAGATCGGCGTGCTCAAAGTGCGCCTGTACCGCCCCTTTTCACAGGCGGATTTTGTGGCCGCGCTGCCGAAAACCGTCAAGGCCATCGGCGTGCTGGACCGCTGCAAGGAAGCCGGCTGCAATGGCGAGCCGCTCTATCTCGACGTGGTGGCGTCCATCAACAATGCCATGGCCACGGGCGCGGCCCAGTTCAAGGTCACCCCGCGCATCGTGGGCGGGCGCTACGGCCTGTCCTCGAAGGAATTCACGCCGGGCATGGTGAAAGGCGTCTTTGACGAACTGTCCAAGGCCAATCCGAAAAACAGCTTCACCATCGGCATTATTGACGATGTAACCCACACCAGCCTCGATTTTGATCCGGCCTTCTCGACGGAGGATCCGGACACGGTGCGCGCGGTCTTCTTCGGCCTGGGCGCGGACGGCACGGTGGGCGCGAACAAGAACTCCATCAAGATCATCGGGGAAGACACCGACAACTTCGCGCAGGGCTATTTCGTGTACGACTCGAAAAAGTCCGGCTCCATGACCACCTCGCACCTGCGCTTTGGCCCGCGGCCCATTCATTCCACCTATCTGATTACCGCGGCCAACTTCGTGGCCTGCCACCAGTTCTCCTTCATGGAGCGGTCCGACGTGCTGAAAACCGCCCAGGACGGCGCGGTGTTCCTGCTCAACAGCCCGTACGGCCCCGAAGACGTCTGGGACCACCTGCCCCGCACCGCGCAGAAGCAAATTATCGAGAAAAAGATCAAGTTCTACGTCATTGACGCCGTATCCGTCGCCAAGAAGGCCGGCATGGGCGGGCGCATCAACACCATCATGCAAACCTGCTTCTTCGCCATCAG
>CAYXPO010000510.1:1262-4144 GCA_964466925.1 uncultured Nitrospirales bacterium | reverse complement strand
TTCCGTCTCCTGATATGATGACCGGTTCTTCTGTTCCGAGATGCCAACGGAAGAGCAGGATGTTGGCGTTGGTTTCCGCGAGGATTACCTCGTCCGCAATCTTCATCGAAGCGGTGTCCCATTGCACGGATCGATTCCAGCGGGCGAGTCCGTCGTAGCAAGCAGTCCCGTCCACGGCAACCGTGCCTCCGGAGGCATCCAGCTTCTCCACGTGGATGGGGGCCATGCCGCCCTCTTTTTGCCAGCCGGGAAGTTTTACCACTTCACCGGCCTTGGCGGCCGCATCGGCGGTGGCTGTTCCCAATTGCAGTATGTTATGCCCCGCGCCAGGGGTGTATTCGGTCATCATGCGGGGATGGTGATAGGCCGGGGTGCCCGCTTCGATGAGAATGGGGCGGCCATGGACGATGAAATTGACATGGCCCCGGTCTTGGTGGTCGTGTTGATCGAGTTTATGGCCGCCGCGCACCCACGCGCCGCTGGCGTTCGCCTCCCAGCCGCTGCGCCAGTTCACGCGCGTGGCCCGCTCATAATACGCGAAAAGCGGCGGCGCGGCGTCCATTCCGGCAGGGGGCAGGGCTTTGGCGGCAAGTCCGGGCAGATCATCCGAAGGACCGCTGACCTGATGTGCCAGCGCCCAACGCGCCACGGGACTGCCCGTGCACACCGCCAGCAGGGACAGTAGCGGGCGGGTACGTTCGGCGGCGTCATAGGCCCCGCCGGCATCAAAGCAATTGATGACCATCTTGCCGGGCTGAAAATGATGGACCAGCCAGGTGGGGAAATTTTTCAAGAAGGGATGCTCGATGGCGCGGCGGTCTCCGGCCACGGCCATGGCATGGGCCGCGTTCAACAGACTTGTTACCGTGAAGGAGGCATAGCCGAATCCCTCTTCAAATTCTCCCCGGGGGCCGTGGGCGTCCAGCGCGGCCATCAAATTTTTCACACCGAGCTCATAGGCTTCACGGTGCTTTTCAACGCCAAGCACGAGACACGCGCGGAGTAATCCTTCCGTGGGCAGCACCCACTGATTGGTCACGGGATTATTGCTGCTGACAAACCATGGGCGTTTTGTCCGCCAATCATCCACCACCCCCGCAATCTCTTTTTCCAGCAACGCGGACAGCCGTCCGTATAATTCCACGGGCAGCGTCCCCTCCGGCAAGGTTTCCAGCGTATCCGCGATGACGCGCACCCCGCACCCCGTGGCAAGCCAGTTGCCGTCCTTGCCGTCTTCAGGCAAACGATGCCCCGGCGCATACAGGGTCCAGCCCGGACGCTGCAAGGGAGACCAAGAGGTCATTTCCTCCAATTGCGCCAGCGTTCGATCCCGGAATTGCGCGTCGCCCGTAAGCCGGCAGGCCGCCGCCAGCAGCGGTAATTCATTCAGGAGCGCGCTGCACGCGCCAAAATCGGACATGGCCAGGGCGAAGGTTTCCCGGATTTCATCTTCCAGCGCATTGGCGCGGCCATCCAGCCATGTGCGGTTCTGGCCGACGTCCGCCAGCGTTTTCGCGCGGCGTATAATCGGCTCTTTCGCCAGTTCCCGCGCTTTGCTGATTAACGCGGTCCGCTCCGCTTCCTGTGCCGGATTGGCTTTCCCCTGGTCCAGCAACTGCGCCCAGGAATACACCGCCGGGGGGTCTTGCCCCGCCGCAGGCCATGCCACGGTAATCATGAAGAGAACAAAGAGGATTCGCATCGGCATTACTCCTGTTTGGGCCAGCGCCACGGTTCGAGAATTTCATTCTTCACTACGGGATCAAGTGTCCGCGCCAAGTCATCGAGCATTTCCGGCGTCAGAGGCTCCTGTTTCATTAACGACAATGTGTCCCGGAGCTGGTCCGGCGATTCCGCGCCCACCACCAGCGGAACCTGCAAACCCAAGGCAAAACGCACCGCGGCTTCCTGCGGGCGCAACGCATGCCGTGCACAGAATGCGTGCCACCGTTCCGAGGCCGTGCCCGCCATGGGCAAGCGAGCCGCTACCGCCTCTGGAGGCATGGTGAGCAGGCCCTGGAGATAAATGCTCCGGACGCAGCACAAGGTGTTGTTTTTGTGCGCCGCCTCGAACGCCCCTTGCTGAATTAACCGCCGGTCCCAGGCATTGCAGGGCACTTGAAGAATTTCCATGTGCGGATGCTCCAGGCACCGCGCGAACTCCTCCGGACCTGCCACCGACACGCCCAGATGCCGGATGCGGCCCGCCGCGCGCCACCGCAACAAGGTCTCGCCCAAACCCCGATCCCAATAGTCCAGCCATTGGGCCCGGTGCAGCATCATGCACCACAAGGATTCGATACCCAGCATATCAAAACTTTGCGCGATGGCGGCATCCAATCGCCGCGCCTCCTCGGGATTCAACTGTACATTCAATTTTGAAGTGATCCGCGCCTTCTGGATCACGCCGAATTTCCGAAGGGCCGCGCCCAGTACCCGCTCACTTTCGCCGTACGATTGCGCTGTGTCAAAGTGCCGGACCCCGCCCACCCAGGCTGTTTCCACAATCTCCGCCGCCTTCCGGACATCCGGTTGCCCCTGGGTATTCGCGATGCCGTAGGGCATGCCCAATTGCACCGTGCCGAGCATGAGCCGCGAAACCGGTTCATCCGGCCAGGCGTCCGTTTTCCCATCCGCCGTCATGCGAACACTGTTCCCATCCTCCACAATAAACACTCCCGGTGCGGCGAGGTCCCTGTAATGCCGCTTCCGCGCATCGTTCTACTATCCATTAACCTCCAGCGCGTTTTCAACGAAATATTTCGTTGTGTTTCCCATGGATACCTGTCAAGATACGGGCATGAAAAACCCGGAAAAGAACGAGGATGCATCCGCCTGGACGTGGGCGGCCCCGCCCAGGAAGCTCACGCTTCCCGCGCATG
>CAYXPO010000510.1:0-1252 GCA_964466925.1 uncultured Nitrospirales bacterium | reverse complement strand
TCCATGTATGGCTGGGTTCGCTCGATGTTTCCGCGGCGACGGAAAAGCGCCTGACCGGTTGGATGACCGGCGCGAATCTTGTGCGGTTGCATCAGATGGCCCTGCCCGCGAAGAAGCAGGAACACATCATTTCCCAGGCGATGCTGCGCGTTATCGTGGCGAAATATCTGCACGCGGAGCCCGCCGCGCTTCGGTTTCGCCGTTCCGAGGCCGGGCGCCCCATGCTGGATGAACCCTTCGACAAGGCGGTGGTGTTCAGCATGACGCATTCCGGAAACCATGTGGCCTATGCCGTGACGCGCTCCTTTAACACCGGGGTGGACCTGGAATATTTCAAGCCCCGGCGGCGGTACGAATCGGTGGCGCGGCGGTTCTTTTCCGAAAAAGAAAAGGAAGCCCTTCGGCATCTTCCCCGGCCATCCATGGAACGAATGTTCTACCGGTTCTGGACGGCCAAGGAGGCCGTGTCGAAAGCATTGGGCACGGGCCTTGCCTATCCGCTGAATCAATACGAAATTGCAATCACGAAACAAGGAGGCCTCGCACTGGCCGCCTTGTACGGCGATCCTGCCGCCGCCAGACACTGGACGCTGCGTTCCTGGGATTTGACGGATGGCGTCCTTACCTGCGCCGTGGACGGCCGCCCAGGCCTTTGGGCAGGCTATTCCATTTCGGAGTGTGATTTGGGGTAGAATACCGTCTCACTCATCATTGTTGGAGGAAACCCATGAGTACGCTTGGAAAACAGGTCCGGTTAAACCGCATATTCAGCCACCCCTCGGGGCGGATTTTATCCATCGCCGTGGACCATCTCGTGAATTACGCCATCGGGATGCCGGAAGGGCTTAAAAATCTTGAACGAACCATTGAGCAGATCGTCGAGGGCAAGGCAAGTTCCATCACCATGCTGAAAGGTTCCGCGGCGCGGTATATGGGGCGGTTCGCGGGGCGTATTCCGCTGATCCTCCAGCAGATGGCCATCCGCGCGCATTCCGCCACCATGGAGGAACTGGTGACCGTCGAGGAGGCTCTGGCCCTGGGCGCGGACGCGCTGGCGGTCGCGGTGTATGTGAAGACGCCGGATGATCTTCCCACCTATAAACGGCTGGCGGACGTGGTCCGCGAGGGGGAGCGTTTTGGTATGCCGATCATCACGCATATCTATCCGTTGGTTTATGACAATGGGAAGGCGCGCATCAGCACCGCTCCCGAAGATGTGTTTTACGCCGTGCGGGTGGCCTCGGAAATGGGC
>CAYXPO010000509.1:2009-4146 GCA_964466925.1 uncultured Nitrospirales bacterium | reverse complement strand
ACGGACTTGGTGACTGTGCGGGCGCTGGAACCGCCCGTGGCGTCCATTCCCTACACCCATTCCGGGACCAAAGATTATGGGTACATGGGCAAATCGGGGGACAGTTTCACCATGACGGTGACGGCCACAAAGGGCTATGGTCCTCCTGAGTTTGGCAATTACACCTACCGGTGGTATCAACATAACGGCACGAGTTGGGTTCTTTTGCCCAATACGCCCACCGCGCAATTGCCCAATCCGAGAACGGTGGATGGAGATCCCGAAGGTCAAAATATCACCACCACCATTTCGGGTGGATACACTCCTACCTTGAGCGTGACGAACGGGTTGTATTCTTATGAAGACAAGAAATACAAATGCGTGGTAACGGATGCCAATGGGCGCTCGGTGGACTCGAACGAGGTCTGGGTCCGGTTGGGTGATAATCCGAATGTTTATCAACAGCCGGCGGGCGGACGGAAGTATGTAGGCAATTCGCATCTTTTCACCGCAAGAATTATGGGGGGGATTGCCCCGTATTATTATGTTTGGCAAAAGGCCAACGTGCTCTCGCCGGATGTGAATAATCCCGCGCATTGGAGCACTGCGCCGGGCAGTCCCACAACCCGTGAATGGAACATCGCTTCTCTGAGTCTTTCGTATAATTTCGATGCGAACAATCCGGGAATTTACCGTTTGCAGGTAACGGACTCGCAGAAAGGCCAGACTGGGTATTCGGACCCGGTCACACTCCAAGTGCGTCCGCCGGTGTCCTTTTCTCTCCAGCCGCCGAGCAACATCACGCTGACCAGTTATTGTGATTTATTGCCCGGTGGGGACGCGGATCCGTTTGTGGTGACGGTGACCGGCGGGTATCCCGATGTATGGGGATACACCTACGAGTGGCGGCGGGATGTTGGCGCAGGCGTGGTGCCGGTGCCGGACAACGGAACCTATTCGCGGACGATGTATCCGGGATCGAAGCAGTTTACGATTGACACGGCGTTCGCAGGCAAGAACACGGCGCATCTGACCATTGACAACGCGTTGCGGAGCAACGGTGGCGCGGAGAATCCCGTGCTGCCGGGTCCGCCGCTGGCGCCGGTGATCTTGGATGAAGGCGTTTATTACTGCTATGTGACGGACGGGAATCCGGAGGCGCTGACGGGGTACGACAAGACCACCGACCCGAGCACACTGACCCTGACGGACCAAGTCAAAGTGATCGAGTGGCCGTGTGATTCCGCGCCGAAGTATGCGGGAGAGAGCACCCAATACACCATCCGGGTAATTGGCGGCTCCGGACCGTATTACCTTGTTACCCAGAATCCTCTTGAAGATCCCAGCGGGTCGGGAGGCCAGTTTGGCTATTCGTTCTTCTGGAAGCGGGGTCCGACCACATCGCTTCCCGGGGATGTCGTCATCAATGGCTGCGTGTGCACGATTAACGCCACCAACCTGCTCACGGCCTATAATGGCTCGATATGGTGCGATGTGACTGACTCGATGCCGCCGAGCGGCACTCCGGTTTCAATTCCGGGCGACACGCATGCAGTGGCCTTGCCGGTGAAGGCGGCGATGGCGATAACGGGATTGAGCGGGCCCAATCACGCGAACACGAGCACAACCATTTCGTATACCGTTACGTCCAGCAACGGTTACGCCCCGCCGTTTGCGTATGTGTGGTCGTATTCGGGCGATAACGGTGCTACATGGACGCCGTTGTCGGACGGCGGCCGGTTTGGACTCACGCAAAACGATACCGCGAAGACGGCCACGCTCACCATAACGGGCGTGGTGTTGGGCGATGCGGGCAAGTACAAGTGCGAGACGCGGGACATGTATCAGTACAACGTGCCCTGCTCCGGAACGCCGCCCGCCACGGCGGTCATGTATAACGCTTCGCGGTCGCGGTCGTTCAAGGAGAGCGCCGTGAAGGACCTCTCTGTGACCGAAGTGTTCGCGGTGGATCCGCTGGTGGTGGTCAGCAGCACGGGGTCGCCGGCGGTAATCAGCACGGTATGTTCGAAATGGGCGCTAGGTTTCAAGTCGGCCGTAACCACCGTCCATCCGTCCTCCAAGACCCGGATCCCGAAAACGCCCGCATTGATCATCGGCTCGACGGCAATTGTCATACCCCGCATCAGCCTCGCGCCAT
>CAYXPO010000509.1:0-1999 GCA_964466925.1 uncultured Nitrospirales bacterium | reverse complement strand
TGTTTGTGGGCGATGCATTTACGCTGCGCCAGAGCGTCACGGCCGGCGCGGCGCCGGGCACCTATACCGGCGCGGCCCCCTATACATATACTTGGAAACGAGGCACGGAGACCGTGCGGACGGTAACCAAAACGGCTCTTGAATCCGAGTATTGGCGGGATGATTACGTTGTGGCGACGGCGGTGCTGGACGATGCCGGCACCTATACGTGCACGGTGACCAACAGCGGGGCCGACCCGAATCCGCCCGCGAATGGCAGCCAGACCATGCAGGTGTTCCGCGCGGTGGGCGGAACACCCACGGCGGATACGCCGAAGCAGGACAATGTCGGCAATCCGATGTCCTTCACCGTGGTGCCCACCAGCGGATGCGGGTGGGACCAGACGCTGCTGTATCAGTGGCAGAAATACGACTCCGGCTTGGGCGACTATGTGGATGTGTCGAATTCCTTGCCACGGGTATCCGGCGCCACAACCGCCAAACTGAACTTCCAGAGCCTGGTGCTGGCCGATGCCGGCGATTACCGCTGCGTGGTCACCGACGCGTTCTACGGAACCTCCGCAGACGCCCGTGGGCGGTGGATATCCGGCGCCTTCAATCTCACCGTGACGAACTTCATGAACTTCGTCCGGGACGGCAACCCCATTCCGCAAACGGTGTATGTTGGCGACACCATCACGATGACGATCAACGTGCTGGGCGGCGAGCCTGCGACTCCCGGCGTCTATTTCTACAAATGGTACAAGGAAGCCGGGGCCACCGATACGCTGGTGGGCACCGCGCAAACCTTGACGATTACGCCCGCAGCGTTGACGGACACCGGCTTGTATTATGTCGAAGTTGAGGATGACGACGGAACAAACGCCAATCCGCCGATCAGCACCGCGGATGTGGTCTTCGCGGACATTGGCCTGAAGCAGGTGCGGGTGTACAGCCCGGTGGCGGTGACCGCGCCCCTGCCGATCAGTGATGCCGTGTACGCCGGCGATCCGGTGTCGTTTGAAGTGACGGGTTCGGATGGCATTCCGCTCCCGGTGGTCCAGCGCACCTACCAGTGGTTGATTGATCAAGGCTCCGGATATACTCCGATTCTTGAAGGCTGGGCGGGCTTCACGGGCGTGGCTACACGTAAACTGAGCCTGCCGGCGGCCGATATCTCGCTGAACGGCGCGTCCTTCCGCTGTCTGGTGACGGCGGGCGTGACGACCGACACGCTTGCGGATCCCGCGAAGGTGCTGGCGGACAGTACGGAAACCTCCGCCGCGGCCACCCTGACCGTGGTGAAGGGCGTCAAGTACTTCATGCCGGCCGATGAGGCGGTGTATGTCGGCACGGACGCGGATCCGGCCTTTACGATGGCGGCCACGGTGGAATACGGTCTGAACAAGGACACCTTCGAGTGGCAGCGGCGCTTGGTAACCGGCGGGACCTTCTCGGCGGTCACGGGCGGTTCCGGGCCGTTCGGGGATGGCAATTCCGCCGTATTGACCGTTGATCCGGCGGTGGAATCGGCGAACGACTACACGTACCGGGTGCAAGTGGTGGATGAAGTCAAGACCACCACGTCGCCCACGAATACGAACATTACCTTCGCCAACCACCTCAAGATCGAGTCCGCGCCCAGGGACAAAACGGCGCCCAAGGGCGAGCGGATCGAATTTCAGGTGGTGTTGTCCGGAGGTCTGGGCGTGATCAGCAAGCAGTGGAGTTTCCAACCCAAACCGGACGCTTCGGAAGAAGGGGCCAAAGAATGGACCAATGTCTTCCCGCCGAACGTTTCGGGAGCCGGAAGCACCACGCTGGTGATTGACGGCTTGGCCAAGGAGAACGAAGGCGACTACATGTTCACTGCGGTGGACAGCGGCAGCACGCAGACGGGTCCGTCGGAACCGGTGACCGCCGGCCCGATTAAGCTGAGCATCGGGGCGTATACCCCCGTGGCGGGTCCGCTGGGCTTGGCGGCCTTCGCCATGGCGGCGAGTTTGGCCGGGGTGTTGTC
>CAYXPO010000508.1:3203-4155 GCA_964466925.1 uncultured Nitrospirales bacterium | reverse complement strand
ACTGCTGGGAAGCCTGTTGCCCAATGAAATGAACGCAGCGGCCTTGTTTCAAAATCACGGCCTGCTGGTGGTTCCGATGATGACCGGCGAGGGAAATCAGGGACAGATCATTGTGGACGGACTTGCGAGCCGGTTGAACAACGAGGATATGGAAGTCCTGTTGCGTATTGGACGGGTGGCGGGCATGGCCTTGGAACGGCTGGCGGAGCGGATACGGCGGGAAGAACAAGCGGAACAATGGGCGGCCGCCCTCTGGAAACAGGAAATGGCCCACCGTCAGTCCATCCGCACGGAACGCATGGACACCCTGGCGCAACTCGCCTCCGGCGCGGCCCACACCATCAACAATCCATTGACCGCCATTTCCGGGCGCGCGCAAATGCTGCTGAGCCGGCTGAACAGCCCCGAGGACGTGCGGTCCCTTGAAACCATCATCCATCAAAGCCGCCGGATCAGCAAAATCCTGAGCAATCTGATGCAATTCGCCCGGCCCGCCGAACCCAGGATGGAAACCACCGTGCCCAGCTTTGTCCTGCACCACGTGGTGGGCGTGTTGCGCGAACGCCTCGAAGCCCGGCACATCCGCATCTTCGAACATTATGCGCCGGGAATCCCCAGCATCCAGGCGGACCGCCAACAACTCGAACAGGTGTTTATCAATCTGATGATCAACGCCGAACAGGCCATGCCGCACGGCGGCGACTTGACCATCACCGTGAAACCCAGCCCGGACCGGAAATCAGTGCTGGTGCAGATTGCGGACACCGGGCCGGGAATCCCCGCAGAGATCATGGACCGCGTCTTCGAACCCTTCTTTACCACACGGGACGAAACCGAGAATACCGGGCTCGGGCTTGCGGTGTGCCACGGCATCATCGAGCGGCACCGCGGAGCCATTGCCCTGCATGGTTCCGAAGGCATCGGCGCCACCTGCACCATCACCCTGCCCGCC
>CAYXPO010000508.1:2940-3193 GCA_964466925.1 uncultured Nitrospirales bacterium | reverse complement strand
GCCCGCCTTTGCCGAAAAAGCCCCCGGCAACGTAGAAACCGCGCAACCACGCCAGGCCCCCCCGGCGCCCCATGCACGCCCCCCCATGGAACCGCTGGCCGCGCACATCCGCCCCCGCGTTTTGATTGCAGACCCCGACGAAGAACTGCGCGAGGTCGTGCAACAGGCCCTCCAACACCGCGCCTACGACGTATTCACCGCCGCCGATGGACTCGAAGCCTTGGCCACCGTGTTCAGCAAACCCTTGGACGTT
>CAYXPO010000508.1:0-2930 GCA_964466925.1 uncultured Nitrospirales bacterium | reverse complement strand
CTCACCGGCCCGGGCGGAGTTCCCGTGATGCACCATTTGCGCGAGCGCCGCATATCCGCGCCAGTCATCATGCTGGCGCAGGCCGGCCATTCTCAAAGTCGCGAATCCGAAGCCAGCGAAGGCGCCCCCATACTGACAAAACCCTTCCCCATGGAACGGCTTCTCACCGCCCTCCAACAAGCCCTCGGCACCCGCCACGTCGCCTAAGGCCTCCTGATCCCCCCCGTACATTTTCCCGAAATAAAACGAAGGAATGGACATGCCTCCTTCCCCCATGCTATACTTTCCCTCCACATGAGCGCCCGTAGCTCAGTTTGGATAGAGCACTTGCCTCCGGAGCAAGGGGTCGTGAGTTCGAGTCTCGCCGGGCGCGCCATTCCTTTATGCGGACAATCCTATTGCGGCGCAGCCGCAACCTCAAAAACATGGAGGACCGGTCTTCGCCCCAAAGCACCGATGGCCCGGCAGGCATGGATTTGGCGGATTGGCATCATACTGAACGATAGGACTATTGATACGAAACGGAATGTTCTCTAGCCTGTTGTTCCACCCTTCCCCCTTCCTGAACCGGCCGCATAACATAACCTGCGTTTTTCAGAGTGTTGGGCGCATGCATATTCGCCTGCACCCAATTGTTTTGGTATCATGCGGGGTGAAAACGGTGGAAGCTATCGCAAAGCCTGATGTGATGCAAAGATCACGGTAATGATCATACGTCACACTTATGCGTCCGTCATTCCCGCGAATGCGGGAATCCAGGAAAATTGAGGTTGTATTGACGGCCAAAACTGGAACCCCGCTTTCGCGGGGATGACGATAATGGCTGCATTTGTTGTGTGGTTGCTCATACACTGATTTTGTGATGGCTTCCGGTTGCAAACAGGCGATTGTCTAAAGAAAGTCATGGCATGTCTACCGGTACAAGGCGCGCTGAATTTCACATGGGCGAAATCATCGCCGCTTCCTGGCGGGTGTTCGCGGCGAATTTCCTCATCCTGTTTCTCGGCCATATCCTTTTCAACATAGTCGTTTCCATGGCGGGGTCTGTCCTGCCGTTTATTGGCGGCCTGCTTCTGGCCGGGCCGATGTGGTATGGGCTGTGCGTCATTGCGCTGGCGGGGGTTCGGGGCGCACCCGTGAAATGGGAGTATCTGTTCGCCGGATTTCAGCGGTTTGTTCCACCCTGTCTTGTGGGCATCATCATGACGTTGCTCGGCTTGGCCTGTATTGTTGTATTGCTGGTTCCTGCCATCATCGCAATCTATTTCGCCTGGACAACCCATAATGTTGTGGTGTTCAGCCTGACCTTTTCCGTAAGCCTGACGATGTGCCTGGTGCCGGCTTGTGCAATTATCGTGCTGTATGCGCCCTCCTTTTTCTTCATCCACGACTGCAAAATGGGCGCATGGGAGGCGATGGAGGCCAGCCGCACCATGGTGTGGGGAAATCTCCGTCCGTGGCTGATTCTTTGGGCCGGATTGTCTATCCTTCAGATGGCAGGGATATTCCTGCCCTTGCTGGGAAGCGTTGGAATCTATTGTGTGTTGTCATTCATATTGTCCTTGATAGGCGGCAATTCTTTGACGGGAATCATTTTTTCATTGGGGTTGCCTCTTTCTGTTTTGGGAAGCGTTTTACTCTGTATGACAGGGATATTGATAACCACCCCGTGGATGATTGTCGCCTTGGCCATCGCGTATGAACGGGAACAGCGATTGGTATTGCCCGAAACACCGGACGCCGGATAAGCAATCGTGATGCTGGCCCTCTATATCCATATCCCCTACTGCCGCACCAAATGCCCATATTGCGACTTCGTCAGCCGTGCCATTCCTACGGGGATACCGGACGCCTATCTTGATGCGTTGTGCGGAGAAATTACGCGGTTTGAGGGGCCAAGAGAGGCGCTGAGCGTGTACATTGGCGGAGGGACCCCCTCCCTGCTTTCCCGGGATCAATTAGCAAAGATAGTGCAGGCGGTACATCAGCGTTTTCGGCTGCATGACCCTGAAATCACGATTGAAGCCAATTCTGATGATGTAACGCCCGCGTTGGTGCGCTCTTGGAAAGAGCTGGGCATCAACCGGGTAAGTCTGGGGGTGCAGAGCTTTGATGATGAGGCGCTGCGATATCTTGGGCGGCGTCATAATGCGGCCACAGCCCGGCGGGCGTGTGAAATCGTGGCGGGCGTCTTCGCGAATTGGAATATGGACCTGATATTCGGCGTTCCGCCCATCAAGGCGTGGGAAACGACGCTGGATCAATGCATTCTACTTCAGCCTCCGCATGTGGCCGCTTATGGGCTCACTTACGAGGCAGGCACGCCGTTTGAACTTCGGAGTGAAGACACGATCAATGAAGAACTGTGGCTCACGATGTATCAGCAGGCCGAGGAGATGCTGGCCGCCGCCTATGACCACTATGAAATATCCAACTACGCCCGGCCCGGCCATGCTTCCAAGCATAATCTTGTCTATTGGCATAACGAGGAATATGCGGGGTTTGGCACGGCGGCCTATAGTTTTCTGAATGGGGTGCGTTCGCGAAATCACCCGGACACCCCGCAGTATCTGGCACAACCAGGGGAAAAATCAGAAGCCTTGACGCTTTCCCAGAAAGAAATTCGCACGGAAACCTTGATCCAGCACTTCCGGCTTCGCCAAGGGCTTAACAAGCAGGCGTATGCGCAACGTTTCGGTCTTCCGGCGGAGGCGGATTTCGGACCCGCACTTTCGGCTTTGACAAAACGCGGGTTGCTCGAAGAGGACGGCGAATGGATGCGTCCAACCCCCCTCGGATTTTACCTCAACAACGAAATCGGGCTGGCACTGGTGGACTAAAAAATCTGTGGTCATCGGTGAAATCTGTGGATAAAATCCCCGGGAAAAACAGGGATGTTCTCCTGCCTCCCCGGGACTACTATCCGTGGA
>CAYXPO010000507.1:614-4155 GCA_964466925.1 uncultured Nitrospirales bacterium | reverse complement strand
GCGTTGATGGCGCGTTCATCGGTCACGGCTTCCCGTCCGATAAAGCGCTGATAATTTTCGATGGCCGGTTTGGGCGCTTTTTCGACATCGGCACGCACCGCCACCGCGGCACTCAACAGGGCTACGAACAACAGGAATACGGCGAGTTTTCTCATCGGATTATAAACTCTCTTCCGCACTGTGGGTTTCAGCACAATGGGGCGCGGGTACCATTTACCCGCGCCACAGGCAACACAAAATTAACTCACCATGCCGGCGTCAGGCGTCGGGAAATCGAAGGTGTACCACGCGGGGTCGATTTCGACCGTGCGTTTTTCGGCGATGGCGGTGAACCCGGACAGGGCCATGATGGTCGCATTCAAGCCGACCATCTGATTGGCCTTGGGCGTGCCGCCCGTCTTGATGTCTTCCGCAAACCGGATGAACTGAAGCTGGTCCACGGATTTGTCATTGTCCACGGTGATCGGCTTGCCTTCCTGCTGGGCCTTGTTGCTCAGCTTGAGGGTGCCGCCCGAGGTGACAACGGTCGCGGCCTGTTCGGCCGACGGCGCGCCGCTGCCCTGTCCGCCCCACGACACTTTCGACGTGGGCTCCTGGTAATAGAAGCTGCCTTCCTCGGTCAGTTCGAGGGTGCCTTCGTCGCCCTGAATAAGTTCCGAGCAGCCTTTTTTCGCATTGGCGGTGAGGCTTGAATACATCAAGCGCACCGAGTACGGACTATTGATGGCCACCTTGTCCTGATACGCGCTGCGGGCGTTGATGGCGTAATAGCCGCGGCTGTTCTGGTCCAGTTCAAACTCGTAAATCAGGTTGACGTTGTCGTCAATTTCGCGGCCGTCGCGCCAGTAGTCCAAACCGCCGCATCCATAAACGCGCTTGGGCAGGCCATCCAGGAACCATGCGGCGATGTCGAGCTGGTGGGTGGCCAGTTCGGTCATCAGTCCGCGAGACGTGTCCTGATACAACCGCCAGTTCATGTGGCGTTCGAGGTCTTGGATGAAGGGGGCTTCTTCCGGGGTGATGACATGGTCCTTGTTGATGGGGCGGCGCCAGTCGTTGTTCCGGTGCCATTGGGCGTCAATGTGATTGAGGCGGCCGATGGTGCCTTCCTGCCGGATCATGGACAGAGCCTTGTTGTAGAGGGGGTTGTAGCGGCGCTGGTGCCCCACTTGCACGAATTTATTTTTTTCGTGGCATTTCTTCACAATATCGCGGGCCTGCTCAATTTCATAGCACATGGTTTTTTCGCAGAACACATACTTGCCGGCGTCCAGCGCGTCCATGACAATCGGATAGTGGGTATGGAGCGGTGTGGCGATGATCACGGCATCGAGCGTTTCGCTTTCCAGCATTTTCCGGTAGTCATAATAGCCTTGGGGCTTGTAGGCGGCTTGGGCCTTCTGCTTCTGGGCGTCCGTGAGTTGCTGGCCGGGGTCCAGATAAATCTTGGCGTTCGAGATGCGTGCCAATTGCAAGCCCAGCTTTTGGTGCGGGCCATAGACGTCGGTGACAGCCACGATCTGGATGTCCGTGGCGCCGCTCAGTCCGTCGCGCACGTGAAAGCTGCCCTGTCCCCCCGTGCCGATGCAGCCCACATTCACTTTTGAGTTCTGCGCGTACGAGAAGGGGATATGACTGGCGACCGCCATGACACCCGTCGCCAATCCAGCCGTCTTCATGAAGTTCCTGCGGTTGACCTTGTCGCTCATGCTTGCTCCTTATTTCGCCGGAAAATTGATCCGCACCGGTTTCAACACCCCGCCTTCGGAGACCACCACAATGGCCCGGACCTGGGGGTGCGCCTGACAATATTTTTTTATGTGCTCCATACCCATGACAAAAAAAGCCGTGCTCAGCGCGTCACTTTCCATACCCGTGGGGGCGATGGCGGTGGTGCTCAGCATTCCTTCGACCGGCCACCCAGTGCGCGGATCGAAGATGTGGCCATACTTCTTGCCATCCAGTTCGACATAGCTCTCAGACCCCGAAGAAGTGGATAAGGATTCATTGCGAATCACGACTTCATCGAGATATTCGTCTTTATTATACGGGGAACGGAGGCGCACTTTCCACCCGGCGGTTCCGGGGGCCGCACCGAGGGCATAGACCGTGCTGGTGCCGGCATCGAGCAGGGCATTCTTAATCCCCTGTGCGCGCAGGACATCCACGGCGCGGTCCAGCGCCAATCCCTTGCCTATCCCCCCAAAGTCCACGCGCATCCCGGCCTTGGTGAAGCGCACCGTTTCCTCCGTTTCGTTCACCTCCACTTTGTCAAAACCCACCTTGCCCAAGGCGGCGCTCAACTCGTCTTCCTTGGGCAAATGGCCCTGCTTCCGGTAAAAGCCCCAGAGGTCCAGCAACGGTCCTATCGTGACATCGAAGGCGCCCTGGGAATCTTTATAGAAGGTTTGGCAGGTCTGCAAAAGGCTGATGACATCCGCTGAAACCTTAACAGGTGTTTCCGCAGCGTGGAGATTTACTTTGCTGATTTGACTCTCTGGAATCCATGTGCTGATTTTCTTTTCCAGGGCGTCAATGGCCTCACTCGCCGGTTCCACCAAGTGATTCACTTCTTCCGAAAGCATCTCCGCGGAAGGCGGGCAAACAGAAAATGTGAAGAGGGTGCCCATGGCGGCATGTTTCAGCGTAATTATGCCGGCGTTTTGGTCTTGCACAGGCGCGGCCGCGCCTACCATGGTGGCCAACATTGACAGGAATAGCACGAACGTTGTTTTGTATTCCATATTTACAGCCTGCAGTACTAATTTGCGAGAAAGAAGTGTATCATGCTTCGCTGGAATACGCAAATTTCAATAAAGTCCAAGAATCACCGATTTTCAATATCATAGACTCATGCAACAGCCGTTAGGATTCTGTTAAAGGTCACATAAAGCGTGGCGAGGCATAATGGGTTTTATATCCGGTGCATTTTTCACAGATTCCCAGGAATTGGAGGGCCAAATGCTGCCGCCGGAGCCTCCTCATCTTTTTGCCATTGAGGATTTTCTTGAGCGGTTCCTGATTGGCATCCCCAATACACAGAACACCTTCATAATCCGCGCAACAGGGAATCACGGAGCCATCCCAAAAGACTTGAAGATTGCCGCGCCATGGTCTGGGCCGCCATTATATTTTTACGAATAGGCGCTTCCACACAGGCAAAGAGGACCCGGCAAACAGGGCCAGCAGCGGAATGGCCATGGGCAGGTCGAATCCAATGAAATGGAAAGCGGCCATGACAAGCATAAGATAGACAAAAAACATTCCAATCCAAAGAACACTGTTCCATTGGGAACGAAGTTTCCGTCCAAGCATCAGCGCGCCCGCCCCCAGCAAGACCGCCAAGATGCTCTCCGCCCACCAAGGCGCCGCGCGCAGTGCCCGTCCCGACAACAGGTTTTCCACGCACACGCCATGCAGCAACAAGCGGCTGATGCGGTGGTGTACATCCCAACGGGGGGTGTTCATGGCGGGACCATCCGTCAGCGCGCCCACCACCACGATCTTTCCCTTCCACACCGGGTTTTGTTGGCCGAGGGCG
>CAYXPO010000507.1:0-604 GCA_964466925.1 uncultured Nitrospirales bacterium | reverse complement strand
GGCGGCAATGCTTTCACGGTTCGCGTCCACTTCGATCACCGGCAAGGCATCCAGACAGGAATAGTCTATGCCTTGGCCTCCTTCTTTTTGGGGAACTTCCCGGCCAAAACTCTTGGCCAAGGTTAATGCGAAAGAGGCACGCGGCTTGTCCGGTCCCGGAAGCAGCAAGGGCATCTTGCGCACACGGTCATCCACCATTGAACCGGGATAGGCGACATCGCCGGTGGCCATTGCCTTCGTGATGAGCGGCATAGCGGGTTCGATGACTTCGCCGTTGTTAAAACGGGCGGCCAAGACAACATTTTGGGCCATATCCAGGGCCATGCCGAGGGAGGCCAGTTCATTGGGCGCGGCGCCGGGGGCTATGGGAAGATCAATTCCCACGACCGCGGCGCCCCGGTTCACTTCACGCAACTTGGCGATGAGGAGTTTCAGCAATTCCGCGTTCAACGGCCATTGTTTCACGCCAATGAGCACAATATTCGGGTCCGCGGCCCGTTTCGGCAGGGCGTAATACTTCGCATCCTTCAATGCATGCCAGATCGCCGCCATGCCTCCCTGTTCGGAGGGGTGTCCCATTCCATAGAGTCCCGCCAGAAACGCG
>CAYXPO010000506.1:0-4159 GCA_964466925.1 uncultured Nitrospirales bacterium | reverse complement strand
TGAATGGCAATATCCTCGGTTTCACGGTCATGGGAATAAGCCGTTTCAGAAAAGACACCCCTCTTGAAGCTGAGCTAATATCCCTATAAAACTTTGCCGCGGCGGCAAAGATAATCCTCGTTTTTTCTCTTTTGTGCGCGATAAGCGTTATTGCAGTTACAGGTTTTTCTTCATCCGGTAATGCGGCCCAATCTCCGGAATATCAAAGGGTTCTCCTTCGATGGTGAATCCATGGCGTTGATAAAAGCCGCAGGCGTGGGCGCGGGCATTGCACCAGAGGAGGCGGCCCTTTTGCTGGCGGACATACGCGATGCATTCGATAAGGAGGCGTGAACCGAGTCCTTGGTGTTGGAATTCCTTCAACACCGCCATCCCTCGCAATTGCCATGCATTTTCAAGGATGGTGCCGGGTGGGGATACTTTGTACAGTGAGGCTACCCCAGCCAGGATATCCTTCAAATAGGCGCCAAAGTGCGTTGTCAAGGGTTCTTCATCGCCCGGCCAGAAGGTGGTTTCAAAGGGTTTTCCGGGGCGTAACACGGGGTGGCGAACGGATCGGACGAGTTCCAGAGGAATGGGGCGAACGGTGACATCCCGGTGGAGGTTTGGCGCTTCAGACATCATGAGGCGGAAACCGTCACCTGTTTCAGGAAAGCCAGGGTTTCCTCGGCGACTTGTTCCTGGTCGTAGTCCCAGAAAATGATGTGATCGGAGTTTTCGAGCCAGACGGCGCGTTTTTGGGCGCTGGGAATTTCGCCAAAGGCCTTCGCGGCGGAGGACGGTGCGGTAACATTGTCTTTAAGGGAGTGGAGCAACAGCACGGGGCAGTGTATCCGTTGCAAAGTCTCCAGTTTCCGGGCTTGTTCCGCCAGCGTCATGGCGGTGAGGAATGCTCTTGTGGGAATCCAGGGATAGGAAAGTATCTGCGAGCGGACTTCGCGGCGGTTGACGGGTTGGTTTTCCGCGGGGGAATAAATCCATCGGACCATGGGGCTAAACAGCCGCGCCCATTGTTCAGCGGGGATCAGGTAGTACCATTTGAACGTGACACTGTAGTAGGGCGCGGCAAGCATCAGCCCATCAAGCGGCATTTGGCCGGCAGCCAAGGTGGCCAGCGCCCCGCCCATGGAATGCCCCATCAACACCACCTTTTTATGCCGGTCGCGAAGTACTTTCAATTCCTGAATTACGGCGCTCAAAAGTTCCCCGGCGGTGGTTTTTTCAAAGGAGAACGGGGACGTGCCATGCCCCGGCAGCAACATCACCCGCGCGCGCCATCCTGCCGCCGCCACGCGGTCCGGCAAATCGTTGTAATTATTGCCCGTCCCGGAAAAGCCATGGACAAACAGGACCGCATTGGGGGCATCTTCCGGTCCGAGTTCCCGCGGTTCCGCGCCAAGAATTATTCCGGTTTCCGGATTGCGGGGCACTGTCGCGTCGTACCGCTTGACATCTTTTTCCGTACCGAGTGGGCCGATTATCATTCGCCGATATCCAGGGCCATCGCCATCTTTTTCACTGATTTGATGTCCATTTTCCCGGTACCCAATACCGGTATGGCCTCAATACGATAGAACGAATTGGGGCGCGGCCGCCACAAATTGGGCAGGTCCGCATTGTCCAGTTTCGACAACAATTCTTCCAGTTGCTGTTCGGTGAGGGTATGCAGCACCACAAGCCGTTCGCCTTTCACCTGATCCGGAACACTGGCCACCGCGAGCGATTGATCCGTCAGGTTCAACAGGCTGTGCAACACTTCCTCGACTTTGGTGTGCGGGACCATTTCCCCGCCGATCTTGCTGAACCGCGCCAGCCGGTCGGTGATGGTGATAAACCCGTCTTCGTCCATGGTGGCGATGTCGCCGGTCGAGTACCATCCATCGCGGATGACCTCGGCGGTTTTTTCCGGCTGCCCCAGATAGCCGAGCATGATGTTGGGGCCTTTGACCTCCAGCAATCCCGCTTCTCCGAGGGGCAGGGGCGCGCCGGTGTCCGGATCGACAATACGCGTCATGATGCCGGCCGCCGGCTGGCCGATGGTGCCGATTTTCAGATAATCCGTAAAGAAGCCCGGGGAGGAAATGTTGTGCAGGTTGAAGGACACGATGGGCGCGCACTCGGTGGTGCCATAACCTTCCATGGGTTCCACGCCGAATTTTTCCTTGAACGCGATGCGCACGCGCGGGGATAGTTTTTCCGCGCCACAGACGACAAACACCAGGCTCTGCAGTTGTTCCGGAGTGCAGCGGCGTATGAAGCCCTGCAGAAAGGTGGAGGTGCCAATCAATATGCTGCACTTGTACTTTTGCACGAGTTCGCCCACCAGTTTGGGTTCCAGCGGGTTCGGATGAAACACCCCCCCCACGCCGTTCACGATGGGCATCCACAGCGTGCCGGTGAAACCGAACGAGTGGAAAAAGGGCAGGAATCCCATCAGCCGGGTGTCCGGGGTATGCGGGAACATCTCCGCGGCGACCGTGGTCTGGCTGATGATATTGCGCTGGGTGAGCATCACCCCCTTGGGATCGCCTTCGCTGCCGCTGGAGAAAATAACGGTGGCCAAATCATCTTCGGTCAGGCGCGGCGTGCCCAGGCTCCATTCGATGACGCGAATGGGCGCGAACAAGGCAAAGAGCATCCCGATAATCCGGTCTTTTTTCGTCACGGAGTCTTTGATGTCTTCCAGGAAGACCGGTTTCCCAGGCACTTGCAGCGGCAGCCGTTCCAGGAATTTTTTCGAGGTCAGCACATGGGTAATATCGCATTTTCGCGCGCATGCGGCCATGATTTCCGCCGTGGCGGTGTAATTGAGATTCACCGGCACCTTGCCGAGCATTTGCAGGGCGACATTGCTGAGCACCCCGCCCACGGAAGGCGGCACGAGGACCCCCACCATCTTCTGCAAGCCCAAAATCTTCTTGAGTTTCCGTGCAAAGATCAGGCTGCCCACCAGCGTTTTGAAATAGGTGACGTCCCCGGAAATGGCGTCCGCAATGGCGAGTTTGTTCAGATGCAGGCGCGCGCGGTGAATGAATCCGTGGTGCAGCACTTTGAACTGGTGTTGCCGCCGCATGTACCAATCGGTTCCCAGGGTAAGAATCGCCGTGCGCACCTCCACCGCCGTGGCCTGCGGCGGCATGGGCTCGCCAAAAATCACCGCCACGGGGAAACGCCACCGTTTGGGCCATTTCCACTTCACTTGATTGTCTTTGAAGGTGTACCAGCTTTCCCAGATGCGCGTGAGATATACGGGGAGAACGGGGGCGTGCAGTCCCTGCACCAGAGAACGGTAATCCTTGTACCAGGGGACCGGTTCCCCGTCCTGCTTCAATCGCGCTTCCATGGCAACGCATACCAGACAGCCGCGCGCCACGGTGTTCCGAATGGCTTCCACGGCGTCTTCCATTGCGCGCGGGCCGCCGTCGGAATTCACGGGGAGGATGTCCATGGTCCGGGCAATGCGCCGGATCCAGGGGGTATTGTAGATTTCCCGGCCCACGACGAAATAAATGTCACGGCCCGTGGACGACAGGATTGCCAGTACGTCAATGAAGGAAAGGTGATTGGCCACCAAAAGCGCGCCGCCGCGTTCGGGAATCCGCTGCCGGCCAATGGGATGCATCTTGCAAAGCACGGTGTTCACCAGCCAGAGCAGGGAGCGCACGATAAATATGGGCGATTGCCACACGATGTACGCCATCATGAACAACGCGGTGCCCGCGGTCACCAGGAAGATATGATGATAGGAAAAATGGAGTTTGCGGAACATGACAAAGAACAGGCCCGCGGCAATCATCATCGAGCCAAAGGTGACGAAATTGGAGGCGGAAATCATGCCGCCCTTGACCTGTTCCGGGCTGCGCTGCTGAAGCGTCGCCGCGAAGGGAATATCGTAAAGGCCCGCGAAGAATCCCAGGAAAAACAGACAGACGAGCATGCTGGCAAACGACAACCCCGGCATTGCCAGAAGGGCGGCGGTTCCCATCAAGCCGGCCAGTCCCGGAAGAATTAGTCCGACTTCAATGGTTCCGCGCGACAAATACCCCGCCGCCAGGCTTCCAATCCCAATGCCCAGCGACATCAGGGTCAGCAACAATCCCTGTTGAAAATCGTTGTGCAAGGTCGCCTTGCCCAATTCCACGACATTTTGCAGAACGAT
>CAYXPO010000505.1:0-4163 GCA_964466925.1 uncultured Nitrospirales bacterium | reverse complement strand
AAAGGGCACGCGTCCGCTGAAGTCAATGGACCGAATTAACCGCAGGGCAAAGGTGCCCAAGAACCATGCCGCCGTCAATTGCAGCCCCGGGTAGACGGACGCCGAGAGAATCTGCCGCCGCATGACCAACTGGTCTTCAAAATAGTCCGCCAAATCCCGCAGCATCACCGTCAGGCGTCCGCTCGTTTCCCCGGCGGACAACAACTCGATGAAATATTGCGGGAGCCGCTTCTTTTCCGCGCGGGCGGCGTCGCCGAGCGTACCCCCGTTCTGAACCCGGTTGATGATGCCGTCGAGCACCTCACGGGTATTTTTGTCGCGGGCATGTTCTTTGACCAGCGACAATCCACGGAGAATGGGGATGCCCGCATCATAGGAGGTGGCAAGCTGCCGGCAAAGCGGCACCATGCTCTTCAAGGGAATTTTGGACGAAAATAAACCCATGGCGTATTCCTGTACTTGGCGGGTATTGTAGCAAAAGCGCCTCCCGCCGCCAAAGAACCATGGACGCTTTCGCGAAGACCGATCAAGGATGGCGGTTAATCCAGATAGATATTCCCGCCGTTGGATTCCAGCCGGAGCGTGTATTTCCCCTCTTTCAGGTGACCGTTAAACTCCTGCGAGTCCCGGGTAATGCCGCCCGTCAGGGGGATGGAACTGTGGATGGCGCCATTGGTTGTCTTGAGCAGGAGCGACGCATCGGCCTCCGGGGACATCACCATGCTCAAATTCCCGTTTTCCACCAGCACATCAAAGTTCCCTTTGATTCCTTCCATGGCCAGAATACGGATGTCTCCGCCATTATTACGGGCGAAAACATCGTTTTGCGGCGATTCCACGATAATGCGCCCTTGCACGCATTGCGCATTCACTTTGGCAAAATTCCGGGTAAGGGTCACGGTTCCGTAACGCGCCATGATTTCCGCCGCCCCGCTGCAATCCGATGTGGTCACCGGGCCGTTCTGATTGGATAGTTTAATTTCCCCCAGCAAATGTTCCGCGGTGATTCCTCCCGCAGCCTGGGTCACGGAAAGGGCGCCGCCCAAACCGCTGAGGGTGGTTTGCCCATCTTGGGCGTACACCTCGATTGGCAGGGAGCGCGGGCACTGGACCACCAAGTCCACCCGGTAGGCCGGGCATTCCAAGGCCTTCATGTCGGCCTCGGTGGCGGTGGTTAAACTGAGACGGCCCTCGCTTTGCTGCATTTTTACCTGAAGCGCTTCGAGGGCGGGCGGCGCCTTGGCGGCCAGGGGCACCCACACAAAACGCGTGGCGGTAACCCGCACCTCGTTCTCATCAATTCCCTCGATGCGGATGTCCCCCGCCGTGGCGTCAATGCGCAGGCGCGCGCCCTCCGGCGCGGGCGCGGTGCTTGCCAGGACGTCACTAAACGGCTTGGTTTCCGGTCCCGCCCCCGGCTTGGATTCCCCCTCATTCGCCTGCGCCTCTATCCGCAAATCCCCGAAGGTCACACTGAGCAAAATGCGCTGCTTGGATTCCGGGTTCGCGCCGCGCGCCACCAGTTTATTGCCCTGCGATGATTGCGAAAAGGGAAGATCGGAATGGAACGCGCCATACAGCACGGTGGCCGTAAGGTCCGGCTGGGCTTCCAAGGGTAAAATGAGATGGATGGGGCCGCCATCGCTGGCCGCGTCAATATACGCATCGGGCGCAAGGTTGCCCATCACGATGCTGCCCCGGAAATTGTTCACCTGAAGTTCCCCCGAAATCCCGCTGAATTCCGCCTGGGCATTGTGAAGCTGAAACACTCCGCCCTGCGTTAGATTTTTCGCTTTCACGGGGAATTCCCCGTGTGTGCGCACCTTCACGTTTCCGGTGATATTGCTGATATCCACCAGCCCGTATTGCGCTTCCACCGCCAATAATCCGCCGATATTTTGGACGAGGGTGTCGCCAAAGAAATTGTCCGTCACCAGGCTGGCGGTCTTCGGGATGGTAATGGTGTAATTCACCGCCATGGCCACATACCCCATCTCCGGCTTGGTCTCCGGATACTGCGTCCGTATTTCCACCAGGTCGCCCGTGTGGGCCGCTTGCACTTGAACCCCTTGCGCTAACGCCGCCGCCGCTTCCGCCGATTTCGCACCCGCCGTGATCACCGCGTTCACCTGGACCACCCGGTCGTCCCAGGTGTTCACACGGATTTCCCCGAATTGATTGGACACCGACACAATCGGCGTGGGGCCGACCGGATAGGTCTCGCTGAAATTGCGGGTCTCGTTAAACGGGGTTTCCTTGGTCTCTCCCACACCCAACCCCTGGCCCAATATATCCCCCGCTTTCCTCCCCACATAGTCCATCCCCTTGGCCACATCATTCAAACCGGACTGGATTTTGTTGATCAGACCCTCCTGCGCCTGCGCGGGAAAAGCACACACCATGCTCGTGGAGATCACGAACATAATGCCAAAACCCAGGCGGCACCCCGCCCGTTTTTCAGGCGAAACAGTCATTTCTATTCACATTACCCTCTCGTGGCATCCTACTACCAACGGCGGAATAAAGCCTTCCAAAACCAGTATACAGGCTGCGCTGAATAATTTCATGTGCTTGGCGCGCGGGGTTTTACGCGCCCTTCTTGAATACATTCCCAAGGCGCAACTTGAGTTTCATAAGCTGGAGGATTATTTTCGGAACGCCCCCGCCCTCGGAATCCAATTGCGGCAACGTTCCCTGGGCGTCATACATGTGTTCCATGATGGCCCGCACGTTTTGGGAAACGAGCCCGCGCAAGGGGGCGTTGGCCATGAGTCCATAGGCCGGCGCGCTGCCGGACAGGGCGGTGTCCGGGTGCGCCCGCACATATTCGACCGCCGCGCGAAGATCCCGCAGATAATCCTCCACGATATGGGCGTGGCCCGGATTGATCATGAGATGAATGCTGGGCGGGCGCTGCTGCCGGTCAATATGCCAGCCCTTCTCCGTCATATAATCCGCAATCGCGTAGCAATTCAGCCGGCTATCCGAGGTGGTATAGGCGAAAACCCCCACCGGCGGGTTGCCCACCACCCGCAAGCCCTCAATCGCCGCAATGCCTTCCTTGAACCGGCGGGCGGTGTCCATGACAACCCTGGCGTTGCGCTGGTACCCGTCTTGCCCCATCGCCTGCAACCCCGCCCAGGCAGCGGCTATCGAGCCGCCGGGACGGGTTCCAGGAAGACTTGGCGAAGCAAAGACCCCCCCCGGCCAATCCACGAAAACGAAAAACTGGTATTTCAGATAGTCCATGCCGCGGTAGAGAATGGTGGAGGCGCCTTTGGCGGCATAGCCATATTTGTGGAGGTCGGCGGAGATGGAGGTGACTCCCGGCACCCGAAAATCCCAGGGGGGAATGGGGCATCCGATTTTTTCGGCCCACGGCAGGAAAAATCCGCCGATGCAGGCGTCCACATGCAGCCCAAGGCCATGATGCAGGGCCACGGAGGCCAGTTCGGGGATGGGATCGATCATGCCATTGGGATAATTGGGCGCGGACCCCACCAAGGCGATGGTGTCCGGCGTGATCAAACGTTCCACGGCCCCCACATTCACCCGGCCATCCTCGGCCAGCGGCGCGTGAATGATTTTTACGTCGAAGTATTTCCCGGCCTTGTCAAAGGCCACATGCACGGAGGCGGGCACAATGATATTCGGTTTCTTTATCTTCGGGGTGAGCGCCCGCGCGCGGTCCCGGTAGGTGCGGATGGCCAGCAAAATACTTTCCGTCCCCCCGGAAGTCATGGTGCCCACGGCCTCCTGGCCGCCGTGCAGCATGGCAGCGGCCATGCGGACCACGTCATGCTCGAACGTGCGCAAGCTGGCGAAGGCCATGGGATTCAGGCCGTTCCCCTCGAAAAAAAGGTTATGCGCCGCCTTCAGAAACTCTGTGTGTTCATCGGATTGATGAAACACCAGGCTGAACGCCCGGTTTTCATGCCAGCGGACATCCTGTTGCTGGAGCGTTTTCATGCGTTCCAGCACCTCGGAGCGGGATATCCCCTCACGGGGAATGGCCTCCACTCGCTCCGGTTTTGGAGTGCTCTGAACACGTTCGGGGTCCTGGGGCATAACGGTATTCCTTCCGGGTTCTTGGACACCCAGCACTTTATAATATGCCGTTTGGAGAAGCAAACTGCCCCTAACCCAAATTTCTCACCAACGAT
>CAYXPO010000504.1:1666-4165 GCA_964466925.1 uncultured Nitrospirales bacterium | reverse complement strand
ACTGCCCCGACCCGGCGAAGGGGCCGGCCACGGTGGCCGCGGTCGCCATGGACGGCATTCAGCTTAAGGCGAAAGCCCGCGTTACCGTGCGCACGAATATTCAACGGCTGGTGGGCGGCGCGACCGAGGAAACCATCATCGCGCGCGTGGGCGAAGGCATTGTGACCACCATCGGATCCTCGCAATCCCATAAAAAAGTACTCGAAAACCCGGACTCCATTTCCAAGGTGGTGTTGTCGCGCGGGTTGGACGCGGGAACCGCCTTCGAGATTCTCTCCATTGACATTGCGGACGTGGATGTCGGCGAAAACATCGGCGCTTATCTGCAAATCAAACAGGCCGAGGCCGACAAGCAGATCGCCCAGGCCCGCGCCGAGGAACGCCGCGCCATGGCGCGCGCCCGCGAGGCGGAAATGCAGGCGCAGGTCGTGGAAATGCGCGCGCGGGTGGTCGAGGCGGAAGCGGAAGTGCCCCGGGCCATGGCGGAGGCGTTCCGCAAGGGCAATCTGGGCATTATGGATTATTACCGGATGAAAAATGTCATGGCGGACACGGAAATGCGCGACAATATTTCCAAGATGGGCCGCCCGGAGAATACCGGACAGCAATCCTGACAGACATGAAAAAAGATGGGTAATGGACTATTTCCCGAAAGGGACGCGTTATGGATCAACTAATCGGCCTGGTGATATTCATCATCATCGTGGGGGTGGCGAATGCCTTGCAGCGGCGCGTTGAGCAAAAGCGTCAGGAAATGCAGGATCAGGAACCCAAGACCCGCATGGAAGACCTGCCCGAAAGCACCCGGCGGCAAATATTTGGCGACTTGTTGGACGGCGTACCCATGGCGAAGCCCAAAGAGGCCCACCGCGGGGCGTCTCCGGTAAAACGCTGGCCGGGAACTCCGGTCGCGGAGGAAGCCCCTGCATGGGATGAACGCGCCGCCCGTGACGAGCAACCCTCTTTGGAGGACCGTGCGCGCGGGGGGGAGGATGCAGCTTCTCCCATGGCGCGTTCGTTGGAAGAGGAACTATCCCCTTGGGAACGGGAAAAATTGCCGTGGGAGACGGATCAAGATCAAATCCCCGCACGCCCCGCGGCCCCGGCGCGCCGTCCCGCGCCGCCCCGCCGCATCCCCGTGCAGCCGCAACGCGCTCCGGCCCAGGCGCAACGCATGCCCACTCCGGCGGAAGAACGCCGGAAGGTGGTGGATTCCATGCGTCAGGCGCTGGATGATGCGCGCCGTCAGCGTCGAGGCCAGGCCCAGCGCCCGGGGCCTGCGCGTCCGGCCCAACGGCCGGTTCAACAAGCCGCCGCGCCGCAGGCTGCATCCGTTTCCGCATCCCCGCAAGAACCCGATTCAGTACAGAGACGTACTGCCGGGCCGCAACAAAGGGCGGGCATGGGCCTTGGCGCGGGCAGAGACCCCCTGCAACGCCTTTTCTGCAATCTCGACAATGTCCGCGTGGGCATCATCATGCACGAAATATTGAGTCCGCCGGTCTCCATGAGGACCGAATAACATCAGGAGCATTGTCCCGTTATGGAAGGGGTTAACCCCTATACGCCGCACCACCCGGTCCGCGTGGTTACCGCCACCTCGCTTTTTGACGGTCATGATGTGGCCATCAACATCATCCGCCGCATATTGCAGGACTCCGGCGCGGAAGTGATCCATCTGGGGCACAACCGCTCGGCGGCGGAAGTGGTGGACGCGGCCATCCAGGAAGACGCCCAGGGCATCTGCGCGAGTTGCTACCAGGGCGGGCATGTCGAGTTTTTTTGCTACATCATGCAACTGTTGCGGGAACACGGCGCGGACCATGTAAAGGTGTTTGGCGGGGGCGGCGGCGTGATTGTTCCGTCGGAAATCCGCGAAATCGAGGCCGCCGGGGTCACAAAAATCTTTTCACCGGAAGACGGGCGCACCGTGGGCCTTCAGGGGATGGTCAACTACATCCTCGAAAGCATTGACCGCCCGATCCCCTATGACCATGTTATCGCCCAGGCGGCGGAACTGGCGCCCCCGCGCAAGGGGCTGATTGCGCGTTACATTACCGCCGTGGAAGACGCCAAGGCCCAAGCCAACGGAAAATTGGCATCGCTGATGGCGCCCCTTGGGTCCCGCGGCAACCGCCGCGTGCCCGTGCTCGGCGTTACAGGCACGGGGGGCGCGGGAAAATCTTCCCTCATTGATGAACTTATTGTCCGGTTCTTGAACGATGTTCCGGAAAAAACGGTCGCCGTGCTCTCCATTGACCCATCGCGGCGGAAATCGGGCGGGGCGCTGCTGGGCGACCGCTTCCGCATGAACTCTCTCCGCGAAGACCGCGTCTATATGCGTTCGCTTTCCACCCGCGGCAACCAGAATGAAATTTCCGAAGCCCTGACCGAATGCCTCATGGTGCTGCGCGCGGCGGGTTTCGACTGGATCATCGTGGAAACGGCGGGCATTGGCCAGGGCGATGCGGCGATTGTCCCGCATGTGGACGCCACGGT
>CAYXPO010000504.1:0-1656 GCA_964466925.1 uncultured Nitrospirales bacterium | reverse complement strand
CATGACGGCGGAATACGGATCGGCGTCGCAATTGGAAAAAATAGACATGCTCGACTTCGCCGACATCGTCGCCATAAACAAATTTGACCATCGCGGCGCGGAAGACGCCCTGCGGGATGTGCGCAAGCAATACCAGCGCAATCACCGCCGGTTCGAGGAAGACCCGGCGGACATGCCGGTCTACGGCACCATTGCCGCGCGTTTTAATGATGATGGCGTCACCGCGCTCTATCATGCCATGACGCATGTGCTGCGGCAGCGCACCGGGTGCGAATGGGGGGCGGCGGACCCGCCGTCCGGACCCAAAATGCCTTCCCAGAAGACCGTAATCATCCCGCCGGACCGCGTTCGCTATCTGGGTGAGATTGCGGATACCGTGGACCGCTATCACAAGACCTGTGAACAACAGGCCCGGGTGGCGGAGCGCCTGTGGCAACTCGACGGAACACTGGCCGAGATGGGGGAGGGGACCGACGAACTGCGGAATAAACTGCGCTATCACCGCGAACAATTGGCGCGCACGCTGTCGCCGGCCACCCAAAAACTGCTGGAAAGCATCTCCGAGGTTCGGGAACGGTATCAACGCGACGAATTGGTGTATACCGTGCGCGGCAAGGAGATTCACACACCGGTATTCTGCCGGAGCCTGGCGGGCACGAAAATTCCACGGGTCGCCCTGCCGAAATTTGTCAATCCCGGTGATCAGCTTCGTTGGATTTCCCGTGAGAATCTGCCCGGTTTTTTCCCGTTCACCGCGGGCGTGTTTCCCTTCAAGCGCACCGATGAAGACCCCACCCGCATGTTTGCGGGCGAGGGCGACCCGCCCCGGACCAACCGCCGCTTCAAATACCTCTCTCAAGGGCATGCGGCCAGCCGCCTTTCCACCGCGTTCGATTCCGTGACCTTGTATGGGCAGGACCCGGAAACCCGTCCCGACATTTATGGAAAGATCGGCACCTCCGGCGTTTCCATCTGTACGCTGGACGACATGAAAACGTTGTATGACGGGTTTGATCTGTGCGCGCCCAATACCAGCGTCTCGATGACCATCAACGGACCCGCCCCGATTATTCTTGCCATGTTCTTCAACACCGCCATGGACCAGCAACTGGCCAAGGTCGAGGCGGAATATGGCCGCCCGCTCTCTCCCGAAGAAATTGCACGGGTGAAGACGTGGGTCATGCAAACGGTGCGCGGCACGGTGCAGGCGGATGTGCTGAAGGAGGATCAGGGGCAAAACACCTGCATCTTCGCCATTGATTTCGCCCTGAAGATGATGGGGGACGTGCAGGAATATTTCGTCCAGCGGGGCGTTCGGAATTTCTACTCCGTCTCGATTTCGGGATATCATATCGCCGAAGCGGGGGCCAATCCCATCACCCAGCTTGCGTTCACCCTGGCAAACGGATTCACCTATGTTGAATATTACCTCGCGCGCGGACAGCGCATTGACGATTTCGCGCCCAATCTATCGTTCTTTTTCTCGAACGGCATGGACCCCGAGTATTCCGTGTTGAACCGTGTGGCCCGCCGAATTTGGGCCATTGCCATGCGCGACAAGTACGGCGCGAATGAGCGTTCCCAGAAACTCAAGGCGCATATCCAAACCAGCGGACGTTCGCTCCACAGCCACGAAATTCAGTTCAACGACATCCG
>CAYXPO010000503.1:0-4173 GCA_964466925.1 uncultured Nitrospirales bacterium | reverse complement strand
GCGTTGCCTTGTGCAGAACTGAGCCAATTAAAGGATTTCCCGGATTCCGCGCCTTGAATGGAGACCCAACCCTCCGTGAGACCGCATGGGGACTCAAGCGCCGCATCAAAGCGCCACACCGGAAAATCGTCCAGCAGGAAACCCGTTGAAACAGCGGTGGCCACAACGGCTTCCTCACACACAATAGCGCCCGGCGCCGATTCCACCGAAGGGGCAAATCGAATCACGAACTGGCTGCACTGCGCGGGCGCGCCGCCATCATCAAATACGATGCCCCACCAGCGCACACTCTGTATAAGCTCCCCCGAGGCCAGGAAATTGTCCCACACCCTTCCAAACTCCAGGGAACTGTCCGCCAATTGCCATCGCGCCTCCACAGGCCCCGGTAATTGACCAAACACGCTTTGCTCAGAGCATTCCTGCCCCGGAATCTCCCCCTCCACCCCGCCTTCCCCTTCGCCCTCCTCCGGCGAGCCTTCGGAGGGCATGCCTTCTTCAGTTCCTTCGCCTTCGACAATACCCTCTTCTTCCCCTTCACTCATGCCTTCGGTTTGACCTTCGGCAATCCCCTCACCCTCGCCTTCGGCAACACCTTCCCCTTCAGTCACGCCCTCTCCCTCTCCCCCACCCTCCATATAGCCTTCAGCACCTCCTTCACCCTCCCCTGTCCCTTCTCCTTCTTCCTCTCCCTCGTGCGAAACGCATCCTTGTTTCACCTGAAGCTGATAGACACCGCCGTCTCCGGGCGCGAACGACGCCACCCGGATGAGATACGGCGTGTCCGCCGAAAGATTCACACACAGCCATGAATAGACAATGCAGTAATCATCATTGCACGCCACCAGATTCGGCGATGCGCAATCGCCCGAAAAAACAGACACTGTGGTATCAAAGAAACTCCCGCACAATGACAGGGAATAATCGCCCGTTGTGGCGGGGGTGAACCGAAACCAGACATCCTCGCCGTCATTGGGTTTGCAGACGCCCGTGAGATCGGAATTCGCCCCGGAATTCGACTGCGGGTACAGGTTGTCCAGTATCACCTCCGTGGCCTCGGAGCATAAATCATTCCCCGGGGGGGTCTCCCCCTCGGTTTCATCCCCCATGCGCAGGCACACATCATCCACCGAAAATATGCCTGTGGTAAACGCTTGGAAAATCAGCATGTGCGGCATGCCGTCCGCGAACGAGGAAACATCGCGCTGCACCACGTGATACAGCGAATAACCGGGCGTGGAACCCGTAATCTCAAACAACAAGGTGGCGTCAATAAACACCCCCAGATAGTCACCGGGCTGGTTCAAGCCCATTTGCAGATAGAACTCCAGCCAGGCCGTTCCCGGCATCGGGAGGATGAATGGCTGATTCAGCGTGGCATTTTCATGGTCCATATTGCCGCCAAACCACGCCGAATACTCCCCCGTGTGCGGCGCCAACTGCACAATCACCGGGAAACCGCTGCCGCTGGTCTCGGTCCAGGCCACATGGGCGGTATCCTCAAACCCGCCATTCTGGAGCACATTGCCCACGCACTCCGCACCCGCGAAGGGGGCCACTATTCCCATGCAAAGCCCCGCCCAGACAACAATAAACGTCCTTCGCCCGTGCACCTCATTGCACATACACCTGCTCTCCTTGTTTGGGGTTTAGTATACCATAATCGCTTGATATCGTCCCTCAACGGCCCGAATAAATGAATGAACGGCGGTGTAGTTCGTCTTGTATGGCGAGGGTGTAAAAAACAACACCCAGGAGGTTGAAGCGATGAACATGCGGAATGCGGTTATAATGGGCGGTTTTCTGCTGGTTTTGGCCGGGATAACGCCTGGCGCGTCCGGGGCGGAATACCCCATGCACGCCCGGGTGAGTTTTGATGCGGGCGGCACCATGGTGAAAGGTTCGGAGGATGCCGCGTGGAGCCATGCCACCCTGAACACCCTGGTTTTGCCGGGGGATATGCTGTGGGTGGACCAAGGCGGCACGGCGGAACTGGAGTTTGCCGGTGGAACCTTCCTTCGGATGGCGGACGGCAGCAAGGCGGATATCGCGTCCATGCCGCCAAATATCGTTGTTCGGGGCTGGAAAGGCTCGTTTTTCGTGCAGCGCCTGAACCGCAGCACGGGCGACGTGGTGTTTACCACGCCCGCGGGCCGCGTCGAGGTGGAAAAGGATACGGCGGTCCGGGTGGATGTGGTGGAATCCGGCGCCACGACGGTATCCGTGCGCTGGGGCCGGGTGACGGTCCGCACGGACACGGGCGGCGCCACCAACGTGTCGTTTGGCGAGCGTTGCTGGATAGATCCGGGCATGCTCCCCAGCATGCCGGTGGCTTTTGACCGCAGCCTGGAAGACGCCTTTGACCAGTGGAATGGCGAACGCGCGAAGTATCTGGCGTTGGGCCCGGAAAAAACGCCGGTTCCGATCCAGGTGGCGGAAACCACCATTGGCGTGTCGGATTTGAGCAGCTATGGCGAATGGGTCCAGGACGAAAGCGTCTATTATTGGCGTCCGACGGTCGTGGTGGATTATGTGCCCTACCGTCATGGGCATTGGAGCGTGGTGATGGGCGTCGGCAGCGTGTGGGTAGAAGACTATCCGTTCTCGTATGTGACCTGCCACTATGGCCGCTGGCTCTACCGCCCCGCGTATGGCTGGGTGTGGGGATATGACCCGGTGTGGAGTCCCGCGTGGGTGGCGACCGTCCGGTGCGGCGACTATTTCATGTGGTCGCCGGTGGATTTCTACTGCCGTCCGGTCTATATGCATGGCGCCGCCATGTTTACCGTCGGCGGTATCAGCTTTGACCTCGGCTTTTGCAGCTATGTCCATGCAGATTATGTCTGGGGTCATTACGGACATGTATACGGACCGGACCCCCATTTCATGGACTATATTCACCACCACAATCATGATATTAACATTTGGAACATCACCGTCAACAATTACCGCAACCCGGTGCGCGTACCCTATGAACATGCGGACCGCTTGGTGCGCAATTATAACCCGCCGCGCGCCATCCGCGGCCCGGAAGCCTTTGGCGACAAACGGGTTACCGCATCAGAGCGGGTGAAGAGTTTGGAAAGTTCGATGCCCCGTGACCGCTTTTCCACGGTGGACCGCACAGGTGGGCGCAATGCCCGCACGGAGCGCATGAAAAACGATCCCTCCGGCGGTGTGCGCAGTGTGCGCCTGGACAAGGAAGCCACGCAGGCCACCCCGCCCATGCGCGAAGGGCGCGTGAAGACAGATCAGACGGATCGTACGGATCGGTTGGATCGGCCAGACCGGGCCGAACGCCAAGGCCGCGATTCCAGGGCACCGGAAGCCACGGACCGCGAACCGGGCGGTCTGCGCGGCGCACGCACGGAACGCAGTGGTGGACCGGATCGCGCCACGCCCATCCCGGAACGCGGCAAACAGGATTCGGCGGAACCCACGCGTTTGGAACGCCGGAGCGAGACACCGGAAACGGTACGGGAACGCGGTGGCAATGCCGGGAACCCTGATGCGGGCCGGCGCGTGGAGCGCAGCCCGGAACGCACCGAGCCACGCAAGGATACGGAACCGCAAGAACGGGCCGAAACGCCATCGGTTCGCGCTCCGGAACGAAGCATGGAACGCACCGATCCGCAAGGGAGACGCTCGGAACCTTCGGAGCGGGTTGAGACCCCTTCGCGAATCCCGGAGCGTATCACGCCGAATGTGGACCGCACGCAACCCATCGAGCGGAACGATGCTCCGTCGGTTCGTGAACGCACCCCGGAACGCACCCAGCCTTCGGAAACGCCCTCCATCCGGGAGCGCGGCCCGGAACGCAGTGCCCCGAAGGTGGAACGTGCCCAACCCGCCCAGCGAAGTGAATCCCCCGCGATTCGCGCGCCGGAACGGAGTTTTCGTGAACCCAGCCGGACTTCCTTCCAGGATTCCGGACGATCCACAGTCCGCATGGATAGTGCGCCTTCCGTGGCCGCGCCCCGGAGTTCCGAACCCGGTGTGAACCGCTCCTATTCCGCCCCAAGCGCGCCTTCTTTTGCGCCACAGCCGCGTGCATCCAGTCCCGCGCCAGAATCGCGGGGCATGCGGTCCGTGCCGAACTTCTCCGCGCCCGCACGCGAACCCAAAGTCATGCGGTCTTCGCCGGATATCACGATGAACCGGCCCTCCCGGGATGTT
>CAYXPO010000502.1:0-4173 GCA_964466925.1 uncultured Nitrospirales bacterium | reverse complement strand
TTAGCTTCGGCGTGGCGGGCGTGTCGCGGGCACTGTCGCATCAATTGGTGCGGCAACGCATCGCGAGCTTTTGCCAGCAGTCGCAGAGGGTGGTGAAGGCTGATGGGTTTGATTACGTCATGCCGCCATCCGTCCTGAAAAATTTTGAAGCGAACAATTTATACTGTAACGCGATGGAATTTTTAAGCCAAGTCTACGAACGGCTTAGAAAGAATCATGGCATCCCAGCCGAAGACGCCCGTTTCGTCCTCCCGAACGCCTGCGAAACAAAGATCGTCGTCACAATGAACTGCCGTTCCCTGCTCCACTTCTTCGAGCAACGATGCTGTATGCGCGTCCAGTGGGAGATTCGCGCCCTGGCTAACGCGATGCTGGCCATCTGCCGGGAGAAGCTACCCGTGGTGTTCGAGAATGCGGGCGCGGCGTGTGAGCGTGATGGGTTCTGCCGGGAGGAGAAGAGTTGCGGCCGTAAGCCGAGGCTAAAGGATGTGATGGAGATACACGCCGACGTTGTGGCGAAGGGGGAGAAGTGAAAGTAATTGTTTTATATATTGTCGGAACGCTGGTTGGTGTCTTTATATTCCAATGCTTCTGGAGGTGTATCGGTGTGTAATAAATCTTTTAGCGAATCCGGCCAGCCCTGCGGCTTCTCGCCATGCGTGGCGTACAAGCGGCTTGAGGAAGAGAACGCGGCGCTGCGGCAGGACCGAGACCGGCTGGCCGGGATAGTCGAGAAGGCGGATATGCTGGCAAGAGAAGTAAAGACGGGAGCAAAGCGTGAATGGGTTGCATACCAAAAGTATCAGGAGGCCCGCCGTGGACGATAATGCCTCCACCGACAACGTCCTTGAATTCCGCCAGCCCACGGTCCCCCGAGTCAAAGGCAGCATGGTCCTGGCTTTCCGCGTCAACAAGCCAGGATGCGAACACGACTCCCTCGTCGTGGACCTCGATGCCCGCACTATCGAATGCGACGTGTGCGGAGCCCAGGTTGAAGCGTGGGATATTATCAAATCGTGGTCCGAGAAAGACCTTCGTGTTTGCCGTGCTGTAGGGTTCTACGAACGAAAACGCGACGAGCTCAATAATGAAGTTCAACTATTGGCGAAAGAAAAAAAGAACCTCGAAGCCACAATCCGAAGGTTGAAGCTGAAGGTAGCGAAGGAGGAGGCCCGGCATGTCGGATGAACTGAAGCTCAAACCGTGCCCGTGGTGCGGCAGTGCTGATGTTGAAACATGGAAAGATCGGGCTCTATTATACGGCAAAGACACATTGTCTGTTATATTTTGCAATCAATGTGGGAACGAGGTTGTCGGTTCGTCTGATACGGTTGAATCCGCCATCGCCGCATGGAACGCTTTGCCAAGGCAACGCGAAACAATTTGTCTCCGCGCCGCTCTCGCCCCTATCCTTGCCCACGCCGACAATCCAGACACCGCCCCACCGCTCCGCATCAGCGTGCGGCAGGCCAGGGAAATGAAGGAGAAGATTGATGGCTGTTCGTAAAAAAACCTGCGTTGGCGTCGTGAGCCCCGCGAGACCGGACTCCGTTCTGTCTGCCAAGGGGAACGCGGATGGGAATTACGGCGAGGCGGCGAGCGCCTTGCTTCCGTTTCTGTCCAGACCCGTGGATGGAGTAAAGAGAAAATTGGCTATTATTTCTCCGGCCGCATCGGGGGCATATTTGTCAATACTGTAGCGGAGGGCCGCGAACCGTTCCCAGATGTCGAATCGGCGAAGCGTGAAGCCGAAAAGTGGGTGAAGGAACAAATTATGGGGAACCCCAATGCCTAGCCGTGACATTACCCACTGCGCCGGCCATGAGGCCCCGATTTGCGCCAACTGCTGGCGCCGGACCTGCCTTGTGCCGGGAGGAAAGATGGTCAGTAACGGGAACTGGACGCCAAACGTCAAGGGGCGCGGATGGTGTGAAGGATATGTGGAGGGACCGAAGAGATGACAGATTTTGGCCGCCACCTGACCGCCTACGAGGTCGCTGAACGGTTTGGCAAAAGCCTTGGCTGGGTGTACCGGCACAAGTACGCGCTGGGCGGCTTCCAGTCTGTAGCCGGTGGGGCCGTCGTGTTCTTTGAAAATGTCATCAAGGAGAAGATCAGTCATGCCCTATCGCCAGAAAAACGGGACGTACCGGGCGAGCAGGATGATAGCCGGCCAGCGGAAGCAAGCCGTGTTCAAGACCTTGGGCGAGGCAAAAAGGTGGGAGGCCGGGCAAAGCGCCGAGGCGTGGGAGTTGGCCGAGAAGCCGACCGTCACGGTGTTCTCGCTCGTGCAGGCCTATCTTGATTTTGCCAAGGAACGATTCAGCCACAAGACCTACGCCGAAAAATCCCTAGCCACGGTAACACTTCTAAAATTCGTCCCGCCCGATATGAACGTGGAGAGCATTCAGCCAAAGGCTATCCTCGACGCGCTGCGGCACCGCGCTCTGTCCAGCGGGAACGCCGCCAATAAGGACCGCAAGAACCTCGTCGCCATGTGGAATTGGGGTATCAAGTACCTGGCTTTGCCCAGGGACAACCCGTTTCAGGCCGTGGACCGGTTCGCCGCCGACAAGCACCCGCGATATGTCCCGAGTGAGGAAGACTTCTGGAAGGCCTACGATGCGGCCAGCGAGGACGACCAATCCTTCCTGTTGACCGCGTTGCATACGGCGGCACGGCGCGGGGAGCTTTTCCGCCTGACCTGGCCCGACGTGGACTTCAAGGTAGGGACGATCCGTCTCGGCACAAGAAAGACCGCCACGGGCGGGATGGAATACGCCACGCTGCCCATGACGTCGAAGCTCGCGGCGGCCTTGTCTGCGCTGCGCTCCCGTGGCCCGAGGTCCATGTTCGTGTTCTGCCAGGAGGACGGGGAGCCGTATTCGTACCGGATTCACTACATGGAGCGGCTGTGCAAGCGGGCGAAGGTGCGGAAGTTTGGATTCCATGCCATCCGCCACCTGTCGGCCTCTATTCTGGCCCGGGAGAAGGTGGATATCCCGACCATCCAGGCCGTCTTGCGCCACAAGAGCCCGACGACCACGGCCCGGTACCTGCACTCCCTCGGTGTCGTCGAGAACGTACTCGAAGGCGTGTTTGGCGACAAACAAAAGGCCCCCGGGAAGATCACTCCCGAAGGCCTTTGAAACCGGATTTACCCCTAGATTTACCCCTGGCGGTAATTCCGATTGTCTAAGTCTTGGCGTCCCCAAGGGGATTTGAACCCCTGTTATCGGCGTGAGAGGGCGCTATCCGCCCGGCGCGATTACTGTTTTCACGGCTTCCCGCTTTCATCCTACCTTCGTTTTCCCCACTTGTTTACCCCCATTTTTACCCCTGATTTTACCCCTGCCCGGTAGCCCCTCGGCCGCCGGGGCGGTTTTTGTTTTTTAGGCCGGCACCGTGACCGAGAGATCAAGTACCCGCAGCTCGCTCGGCTTGGAGCAATCTTTGATTTTAGCCACGAGCGACTGGCGCTGCCCGATAATGTTGGCGCTCGTGGCCGACCATGCCTCGTTGTTTGCTTGCACGGCCATGGCGAACGCAGCAAACGTCTCGCCTGTCACGGCGATGATCCCCCCGATCATCGGATATTTTTCAGCGGTTGGGCTTGTGTCCTGCAGGATGGCTTCCGCCTCCGCGAGCTGCGCTGACCAAGTCTGCCTTTCCAGGTCCGAAAACCGCGACGCGAGCGACGCAAGGGCCGCCTGGCAGTTATCCCGGGCCGTTTCAATTGCCGCCGCCTTGAGCGCGTCCAGATCCGGCGTGATCCACTCCCCGCCAAACAGGGGGACCCCGGCCGGCGGGTCAACTAACTCCACGCCATCCGGCCAGGTCGCAGCCTCAATCATGGCGGCTTGCGCGTCGGTGGCCCGGTATACGGCGTACTCGCCGTCCAGGTAGATGGGGGCGGTGGTCTCAGTTCCGGTCTCGGGGTCGTAGGCGCCGGGAGTCTCGGCAACCTTACCCACCCACATCCAATCCCCGACCACCTGCCCATCCACCACCAACCCCAGGGTCTCAAGGGCCGCCGTGAGAGCCCCCTGGTCCGTCGTCTTAAAGCAAAAGTCCTGCATGGTCTCCCCCTACAGTGTGATCGCCTGCAATTGCGTATTGGACAGCGCAACCGGAAAGTAGGCCACATGCGAAACATGTCCTCCCCATTGACTC
>CAYXPO010000501.1:0-4177 GCA_964466925.1 uncultured Nitrospirales bacterium | reverse complement strand
CAACAGCACGCTCCACCTTCCCGCGATTGCCCATGAATTGGGCATTGATTTGCCGTTGTCGGTGTTTAATGAGTTCAACCGGAAAATCCCCACCCTCCTGTCCATCAGCCCCAACGGTCCGCACGGCATGGTGGATTTGTATGCCGCGGGAGGCATCCGGGCCGTGATGAAAGAACTTGCGGACGATTTGCATGGGGATGCGATGACCGTAACGGGCGAACCGTTGCGCGAGACGCTTCGGGACGCGGAGGTGCTGAACCCCGAGGTGATCCGCCCCAGGCAGGCGCCCTATCGTCCGGAAGGCGGCACCGTGATTCTTTTTGGCAATCTGGCGCCGGACGGCGCGGTGGTGAAGCAGTCCGCCGTCGCGCCGGACATGCTCCATTTCACCGGCACGGCGCGCGTGATGAATTCGGAAAAGGAAGCCTTGAACGCTTTTGATGAAAATACCATCAACGAGGGCGAGGTAATCGTAATTCGCTATGAAGGACCCAAGGGGGGGCCGGGTATGCCGGAAACCCTGGCGGTCACCATGGCGCTGGCGCATTCCGGGCTGAAGCGGGTGGCCCTCATCACCGATGGCCGGTTTTCCGGGGCGACCGAAGGGCCGTGTGTCGGGCATGTGTCCCCCGAAGCGTATGCGGGAGGACCGCTGGCCGCGGTGCGCGACGGGGACGAGATTGAAATAGACATCCCCAACCGTTCTTTGAACGTTAATAACGTGGATATTGCTCAACGGCTGAAGGAAACGAGTCCGCCGCCTCCACGGGACATCCCGCCGGGGTTTATGCGCCAATACGTGAAATACGTAACTTCCGCGGCGTATGGCGCCGTGATGGAATAGTGGCAAATTCAAAAATTGCGGTGAATTGTGATTGAAACAAACATGTTTTTACAGATTACGGACGGTGTTTGATTATAGTGGGCGTATCACTCTATTCACTATCCACAGATCGCCAAAGATTACTGTGCAGCCAGCTATCGGCGGCGGCGATAAAATCCGCATACGGAATGGAATCTCTGCTATAGTGGGCTGCATCACATATTTGTTGGAAGTAGCGCTGAAAATCTAGATATCGTTCATTTATGTCGGGGCCGCTGGGCAATTGTTCGCCGGAATATTGGGTAAGCCAATCCCGAATTATACGGATTACATTGCTTGGCAAGTTTTGGTGTGCCTTGATATCATGTCCGGCGAGATCAGAAAGGAATGTCCGATACTGATATCGTTCTGAATCTAAAACCAAGCATTCCTTCTTCCTATGCTTGGCCGTTCCAAACCGGCTCGCACCTAAAAAAATGCCTAATTCAAAGGCCATGTTGAACCGAGGCAGTCCAGTGCTGGTGTCCATTTGGGTTCGGGATAAATCATGTATAGCCAACCGGCATTGGCCAATCAATGCATAAATGCGCTCAATGCGCACTTCGTTCGAGTTCGGATTATCCAAGGCGGATCGCGGTATAAATCCACAGTCTTTTACCGTGAAGACCGCCGCATGTAATAAAGGGACATAGTCCCCATCAAAAGGGCAATTAATAAACACATTGCTCTCGTAACGCCCCTGACCATTCATAAATAGCTACAGCCGGTGAATAGTTCACCCTTTTGGGGCAATTGCACGCACCGCCCCGTTTTGGTCATGTACAAACAAATATATCTTGCTTTGTCCTCTTGCCTGACGTGCAGCGAGTAAAGCTTTCTTTCTATCGTCAAAATGCTTGCGCAATGCATCTTCCCCAAATTTAAAAACCAACCACCCTTCTTTTTCCTTCACCACGTGAATGCCATTCAACGCTCTTGCCATTTGGGGGGTTGGCGTCACATCATTATTGGGGCGCAACACCCGAATGGGCTGTTTCTTAAGTCTGGCCGGTGTTCTCATACATTCAACCTTCTGAAATAAACCGCGTTGCCATTATATACAATACAACGTCGGCACGCAATACGAAGATCACCGAAATAAAACGGAAACAACCTGTTTTTTGAATTCTGTCACAGTTTCTTCTTGCGGTTCAGCAGTTCCAGCTTCAGGGCAATGAGGCCGGTTTTTAAGGCGCCGAGGGGGCCGCCGCTGAACACCGCATCCATGATCTTCGAGAGCAGGGTGTATTTCGCGACGGAATAGGGGTACCAATACGGCTCGCTGCGCGGCAGTTGCCGGTCTATGATCACGGATTTGGTGTTCGAGAACGCATGCAGACCCCATTCGCCCTTGTACCGGCCAAAGCCGCTGTCTTTGATCCCGCCAAAGGGCAATCCCGGATTGCTCTGCGTGGCCAGGGCGTTGTTGATCGAAACGTTGCCGGTCACCAGGCGGCGCGCCACCCGTTCCGCGCGCGCCAAATCGCGTGACCATACGCTCGCGGCCAAGCCGTAAGGGGAATCATTTGCCATGTTGATGGCTTCTTCTTCGGTCTTGAACTTGGTGACGGTCACCACCGGCCCGAAGGATTCATTGTAATGGATGGCCATCGAATTGTCTGCGTCGGTGATGATGGGGGGGAAGACATGCGATTTGCCGTTGCGTGCGCCGCCCGTAATGACATTTGCCCCTTTCCGGCGGGCCTCTTCAAGCTGCTGTTCGATCTCCTGGATTTGGAATTCCGTGGTCATGCAGCCTACATCCAGGGTGCGATCATCCACGGGGCCGCCGGGCGACTCCAGATGCCGCAGTTTTTCGGTTTTTTCCTTGAACATGCGGACAAATTCATCGTACAGGGTGTCCTGCACAAAAATGCGTTCCACCCCGATGCAGGTCTGTCCGCAGTTGGCGAAACTGCCCCACAACGCGCCGTTTACGGTCCGTTCCAGATTCACATCATCGAAAACGATGAAGGGGTCCTTGCCGCCCAGTTCCAGTTCGACCGGAATCAGGTAGGGCGCGGCCTGCTCCATGATTTTCTTGCCCACGTCCACACTGCCGGTGAAGTGAATTTTGGCCGGACGGTGCTCGATGAGCCGGTTGGCGGTCTTGCGGCTGGCATAGGCCACCTGGAACACGCCTTTCATGAAGCCGCTCTTTTCCACCATCTCCTCCATCACGCCGTGGAGCGGAGTATACCGTGACGGCTTCAAGATGACCGTGTTGCCGGCCGTCATGGCGCACAGCGCGGGCACAAACGCGAGGTTGAACGGGTAATTCCAGGGAGATATCACCAGCACCACCCCGAGGGGATCATAGACCACCTTGCATTTTTTCCCGAGGAGCATGAGGGGCGTCTTCACCCGCTTGCCGGCAAGAATGCGCTCGGCGTTCTTTTCATAATAATCAATGGCGTCAATACTCGGAAACACATCCATGACCAGCGCGTCGGTGCGGCACTTGCCCGCCTCCTCCACGATGCGGTCCACCACGTGTTCGCGGTTTTCCAGCAGATAGCGCTTGAGTTTTCCGATCTCCCGGAGCCGATCCCGCACCGGCATGCGGCCCCACACCTCGAATGCGGACCGCGCCGTATCATACATGCGGTCCACGTCTTCCATCGTGGGTTCCGGGATGGTGTACAGTTCTTTGCCCGTGCGGGGGTTGGTCACCGTGACAACGGGAGTCTGTTCAGTGCTCATCGCAACATTCCTCACAAATAAACGCCTTCAAGTTCCACAACGAACGGGTTTACACTCTAGCAGGAGTCCATTCCCCGTACAAACCTGTAAACAACGCCGCCGTGCAGATTCATTTCCGGCCAACGCGGTGTTTTCCCGCCCGCTCCAGGGCGGTAAAATCCAAATGAAGCGCACGGACGTCATTTTAGCCCCATGTTTTTTGCTTCAAGAATGGCGTACAATTGTGCGCCTTGGGAATAAACAGTCCCAGCGAAACATTTCTGAGAATAGCAGGCCGCGCAGGAGGCGGATCATGAAAATAAAAGTGTGTGAACGGTTCGTGGAAGTTCCTGAGGGAGCAAGCCTGTTTTCTCTTCAATCTCAGATCAAGCCCGATGCCGATGTCATTTGCCTTAACGGCGCGCCGGTGAACGAAGACTGCGATCTGGAAGACGGGGATGAAGTGGTGTTTATCCGCCGCGGCGAGAAACCCGGTCTGGAGGAACTCGAAGCGCTGATGACCGCGCGTCATACCCCGGGGGTTCACGTGGTTATGCGTCGCAGCACGGTGGGGATTGCCGGGCTGGGAGGGCTGGGCTCGGTGGTGGCGGCGGCCTTGGCACGGATCGGGGT
>CAYXPO010000500.1:0-4192 GCA_964466925.1 uncultured Nitrospirales bacterium | reverse complement strand
GAGGAAGGATTCAAGCAGGGAATCGCGGCGTGTCCAAAGGTGCGGTTGGTGGCCACCAACTACTGCTACGCCGATGTGGCCAAAGCCCTGGACGTGGCCCAGGACATGCTTACCGCGCATCCGGACATCAAGGGCATATTTGCCACCTGTGAAGCGGGGGCGATTGGCGCGCTCCAAGCCTTCAAGGGCAGGGGAATCGCCAAAACCATGAAACTGGTGGCCTTTGACGCATCGAAAGAAGAAATCGCCGAACTGAAGGATGGCGCGATTCATGCCCTTATCGTGCAGGCCCCGTTCAAAATGGGGTATTTGGGCGTAAAGTCGGCCATGGATGCCTTGAACGGAAAACCGGTGGAAAAACGGATTGACACGGGCGTCACGGTGGTCACCCCCGGGAATGTGAACGACCCGGATATCCAAAAACTCCTTAATCCCATCTAATGACGTCCAAGCCCTTATCCATCATCATCCCCGCCTTTAACCAGGTGGCATATTGCCGGGCGTGTGTTGCCTCGTTGCGGCGCTGCACCCCGCGCGAACACCGGCTGATCTTGGTGGACAACGGCTCAACAGACGGCGCGGGGGCATTCTTTGATTCCGTCGAGGGGGCGCGCGTGATTCACGCGGAACACAACCTCGGTTTCGCGGGCGGAGTCAATCTGGGCCTCGCACAGGCGGAAGGGCATGTGGTGCTGTTGAACAGTGACACGCTGCTCACGCCCGGATGGCTGGACCGGCTGGAAGCAGCCCTGCTTTGTGATGATGCCGTTGGCATGGCGGGGCCCATGACGAATTGCGCCGCCGGTCCCCAGCAAATCAACGGCCTTTCTTTCGCCAATGAAGCCGCCATGGATGTGTTTGCCGCGGATTGGGCGCAGCAGCATGCGGGAGGTGTCCGGGAGGTCACTCGGCTGGTCGGTTTTTGCATGATGATCCGCGACACCGCATTCCAACGAATTGGGCTTTTTGATGAACGTTTTGGCATCGGCAATTTCGAGGATGATGATTATTGCACGCGGATTCGCCATGCGGGGTATCGCCTCGTGATCGCGGAAGATTCCTTTGTCTTTCATCATGGCGGGCGCACCTTCGCGGGCATGGGACTCGAAGGTGCGTCGTTTGATCAGCTTCTGACGGAAAACCGGCGGCGCTACGAAGAAAAATGGGATGTACATGTTCCCGCCCCAACCGCCCCGGAGAAGCGCGCGCAACGGCTGAATGCACAGGCGCGGCAGGCACTCGCGGCGGGAAATCCCCTGGAGGCGGTGCGCCTGTTGCGTGCGGCCGTCGAGGCGCATCCCGGTGATGCTCAACAGTACAACGATCTGGGCGTGGCGCTCTGGCGGGCGGGTAAAGCGGAGTTGGCGCGGGAGTGCTTTCTTCAGGCGCTGAAGGTGGATGCGGGCCATGCCGAAGCGCGGGATAATGCCGCGGCGGTGGCGGAATATCTTGGGCACGGGGCATAATGCATTTAATCTCTCGTGTGGCCGGTGCCGGAAATAGAATCCAGGCCGGCGGTGTTATCTTCCCCTAAATAGAACGGTGTTTATTTTTCTGGAATCGAAGAAGGGCGTGTCATGAAAATGCGGCGTGAAGATATATCCATCGCCTTGGTGGATTGCCAGTACAAGGCCCCGGAGCGCGCGGCGGCCTACTTGATGATTGAAGAGGGCCGTGCGGCGTTCGTGGACAACAATACGGTGCATGCGGTGCCGGAATTGCTCGAGGCACTGCGGAACAACGGACTGACACCGGACCAAGTGGATTATCTCATTGTCACGCATGTGCATTTGGATCACGCCGGGGGCACGGCGGAATTGTTGAAGCGCTGCCCCAACGCCACCGTGCTGGCGCATCCGAAAAGCGTGCGGCACCTCATCGCGCCGGAACGGTTGGTGGCGGGCGCCAAAGCGGTGTATGGGGAGGAAACCTTCGCGCGGTTGTATGGCGTGATTGAACCGATCCCGGAAACCCGGCTTCGCGCGGTGCAGGACGGTGAAACGCTCTTATGGGGCCAGCGAACCCTTGGCTTTTTTTATACCCCCGGCCATGCATCGCATCACATCGGCATTTACGACTCGAAGAGCAATGGCGTGCTCGCGGGGGATGCGTTTGGGTTGGGCCTTACGGACGCGATCCGTCCCGGGCCTTCGTTTCTTATCGCCACGACAGCCCCCACGGATTTTGATGCCGCGGAAGCCCGGAAAACCGTGCAGCGCATTCTCGGCACGGGTGCGGACCATGTCTTTCTGGCGCATTTCGGCGCCCACAACAGCCTGGCGCGCTCCTCGGAAATGTTGTTGCGGTCCATTGATCAAATGGAAACGCTGCTCACGGATGCGATGGAGGTTCCCGAGGATCAACTGGATAGTTTTTGCCTTCAGGGCATGCAGGCCGCCACCGAAGATCAACTGCGGTGGTGTGGCGTGAGCGATCCGGCGTTTGATCTGGAATGGTTGCGGGGCGACCTCGAACTGAACGCCATGGGCATTGCCTATGCCGCCCGCCGCGCGCGCAAACAGTGAGTAGTGGGCGCGGGACATGGCAGATTCTTCAATGATTTGATTCGGCCGATTGGACCGATCCGGCTGATCAACAATGGACCCTCGTTTAATGAGGATTATTTGCTCCCGGTGTTTTTTTCTGCCACGATAACTGGCACAACCAAAATGAGTGGCAGGAGAACTTCACCATGAGCACACCGGCAAATGTGTCGCGGCGGGGATTTATTCAGGCAGGGGCGGTCCTGGGCGCGTCTTGGGCGCTTTCGTCCCATGGTGCGGAGGAACCGCCTGCGGACAAAAAGGTCCGGGTGGGGATAGTGGGCGTGGGCAGCCGGGGCACCTTTCTTACAAATACGTTGCTCGAACTGCCCGGGGTGGAGATTCCCGCCGTCTGCGATATCAACCCGGACAATGCCACGCGGGCCAAGGGGATTATTGAAAAGGCCACGGGGAAATCCCCGGACCTCTATACGCAGGGGGATCGCGATTGGGAGCGGCTCGTGGTCCGGGAGGACTTGGACGCCGTGATCACCGCGACGCCCTGGCAATGGCACACGCCCATCATGGTGGCCGCCATGAAAGCCGGGAAATACGGCGGCACGGAAGTGCCTGCCGCCCTCTCTGTCGAGGAGTGCTGGGAGTTGGTGCGGACGTCGGAAGAAACCGGCAAGCCCTGCATGATGCTGGAAAATGTGTGCTACTTTGAAAACGCGCTGGCGATCCTGCGCATGGTCCGCGAGGGCGTGTTCGGCGATCTCATCCACGCCGAGGCCGGGTATCAGCACGATGGCCGCTTTGTGCTCATCAGCGACAAGGGCGAACTGCTCTGGCGGGGCGAACATGCCGTGAAAAGCAATGGCAACCTTTATCCCACGCATCCCATCGGCCCGGTCGCCCAGTGGATGAATATCAACCGCGGGGACCGGTTCACTCGGCTCGTCAGCATGAGCGCCAAATCACGCGGACTCAACAATTACGCCGCCAAGAAATTCGGGGCGGAACATCCCCTCGCCAAACAGACATTCAGGCAAGGCGATTTGAACACGACCCTGATCGAAACGGAAAACGGATGCACCGTCACATTGTATTTTGATCTGCTCACGCCGCGTCCGTACGATCTTATTTTCCGGCTCCAAGGCACCAAAGGAATTGTCATGGGCGCATGGGACAAGATTTATCTCGAAGACGTTTCGCCACAGAAAGAACAATGGGAGCCCTTCGCCCCGTATATGCAGAAATACATGCATCCGATCTGGAAAGACCTGAATGCGGGGTCCATCACCTCGGGGCATGGCGGCGGCGATTACATCACCGTGCATCAATTCATTCAGGCGGTGCGCAAGAACACGCAGCCCCCGCAGGATGTGTATGATGCCGCCACTTGGAGTGTGATCGTGCCATTGTCCGTGCAATCCGCCACGGCCCACGGAACCCCCATGGAATTCCCCGATTTCACGGGGGGGAAGTGGAAGACCACTCCCCCCCTCGAGATCAAAGGAGCGTAGCACACGCGGCGGCGCGCCGAGGAATTCCGGCGTCCGCGTTATTCCTGAATGTCAAAGGCGCTCATCACCACGGCCAGGATCGGCCCCAGGGGCGGTCCGCCCAGCGGCGGCGGGCCGGGATATTTAACGAACGCCACATGGCCGTCCAGGTACAGCACATTGCTGCCGCCGGGCACGTGATTG
>CAYXPO010000499.1:0-4193 GCA_964466925.1 uncultured Nitrospirales bacterium | reverse complement strand
GACCAGGGCCAGATCGATGAGCGCGGCGGGTTCCCCGCCGGCGGCAAGGGAGGCTTGGAATGCCGATGCCAGGCAGGCGGTGCTCAGAAAGATGCGTTCGGGTTCAAGTCCTGCTTGATGCAACAGGTGGAGATGATGGTTTACCACTTCCTGGTGCGCAAGGGCCGCGAGAACGCGGGATTCGCCGTTGGGCAGGGTATGCAAAATATGCTGGTCAATCACCAATTCGCCGGCGCTGTAGGGAACGAATTCCTCCGCGCTGAGTTGCACCATGCTGGCGGCTTCTTCCAGATTCTGGGTGGGGAGGGTGAGAATTCGGACTGTAACATCGAAGCGGGGGAGCACGGTGAAGATCGTGTCGTCCTTGAGGGCGTGTTTCGCGGCAAAGTCTTTGAGGGCGCGCTCCAAGGAGCCGTCGTCGGCATTCCACGGACCGCGCAGCACGTCATAGGCAAGCACTTCGATCCCCTTGGCGCTTTTGCGCACGCGCAGGCGCATAATCGCTTGCGGGTCGAATTTCAAAATGCTAATCGTATTGGGCTTACGAGCCAAGCGTTTCCTCCTGCCATGCACATAGTAAGCCGCTCGCGTTGGTTGTGGCGGAACAGACCGCGTATACCGTGCCGTTGCGGCGGGTGGCAGTACCGGTAATCTTATAGAAACCGGAGGTGAACTTACAATATGTTTCAATCACGGAGGCGTCGCCTTCCGTGATATTGCCGGTGCCCACCCAGCTTAGCCGCGTTTCCATGAAGCCGTCATCGCTGGTGTTGAGTACGCCATCGGGGCCGGCGCGAAACCGGAGGATGCTTTCAATCGCCGGCCGGCGCATGCCGGGAATACAGGCCAAAACCTCCTCCGGCGCGGTGTTGATGTTCACCAGTTGGTCTCCGCGCGTGGTCAACAGGTCTTTCAATCCCACGCGGCCCTTGCGCCCGTACCAGTCTTTTTCATCCACGCCGCCCAGGGATTTCAATTCTTCGATGGTCTGAAAGAAAGAAGGTCCCTCAAGCCCTTCTTCCTTGCCAAAGCGCCGCGCCATTATTTTCCGAATGGCGGTCCGGCTTAGGGATTTGACGTTGCCCAGGAATTTTTCATCGGCGGCGTTGATGTTGATAAAGCGGTCCAGGTCTATGATGGAACAGCGGACGATATCATTTTTGTTTTCTTTTTGATTGACCTCCAGCAGTCCGGGTTCCTCCAAGAGGTTGATGGGCCGCGCCCAGGGTTGTCCCAGATGCGTGACCTCCATTCCTTCCGGGGTGGTGGCCGACGAAATGGTCTGCTTCACCGCGAGTTCCCACATGCCCCGGTGCACGGCGGCGCGGGCCATCATCATGGCCTGCGTATGATCGAGCGCGTAGGCGGCGGCCCGGCGGTCCAGCATGGCGCGGCGGCCATAGCCCATGGTGACCACGGTGAGAATGGCCAATACCCATAGTACACAGACCAGTACAAATCCACGGCGCGTTCTCATAGGGCCTCCCGTAAATATTGGTGAAGCACCTGCAAGGGCTGCAAATGGTTTTGCGCGCGCAACAGAATCCGTGATTCGATGGTCAGCACTTTATCTTTGTCTTTTGCCTTGGGGTCGGCGAGGGTCAGCGTAACCCGCACCGCTTGGGGCATTCCCAAGCGCCATTTTTTACTGTGCCGGTTCACGATAATATGATTATTGGGGTCCGAGGGGGCATTCCCGGCGTTGGGATCGAGCGCGGGCACCCATTCATACGCCACTTTGATTTTTTTGACGCCCGAGGCCACCACAAAGTCTTCCTTGTGTTTGACGCGGATGCGGTTTTTCGGCAATTCTCCATCGTCGGGCAAGGCCATGGGGAGCGCCGTGGCCACTTGCGCTTCTTCCCGCACCAACTCATCCTTGGCCTTATTGTACCGGTACCGCACCCGGAGCAGGGCGCGTCCTTGATTTTGCTCGATATTCAACGGGTCCGCCACGGTAAACAGCGTGAATTCATCATCCGTGCCCTCGAACAAGTGCCCCGCGATGGCGGAATTGAACTCGCGCTGCATCAGTGTCGCCACGTTGCGGGCGTTTTGATACGCGTCATAATCCTGTTCCGTGGTGCGCCACGCCAGGATGACGTTGTTGCACAGCGTATACACGGCGGTCATGACGATGCTGAACAACATCGAGGCCACCAGGAGTTCCATCAGGGTAAAGCCGGCGGAATGGCGGGGAGAGGAAGGAATGGCGTGCAGACAAGGACGGGGCGCGCTGGCACACGCGACAGGGTGGATAGACCCGGTTCCAGGCCGTTGTACCGCATGCACGTTTGCCGCGCGGGCGGTCACGCGTGTGTCTGTCCCCGATTTTTCCCTTCGTTGGGTATTCATTGCGGGGCGGTCTCCGGATTCCATAGTTGCCCCGGGCGCAGCAGGGTTTCACCCACCGCCTCGAAATCAAGCCCGGCACGGTGCCAGCGGATCACGATGCGCAGTTTCCCGATGCGGCAGAGTTTTGCGAGGGTGTTGCTTAAATCAGAGGCCAGTTCCGGGTGCAAATCCGGCGGAAGCTGGGGCATGGGAAACGTAACGGGGGAAATGCGCCATTCATAGCTGAACCGGGAATATTCCCCGGGGAAAACTCCCTGCCCCGAGCCCGCCTCGATGCAGGGCTCGATTTCCTTTTCATTGTCAATCTGTTCCATGAGGAAACGGGCGATGGTGTAGTCCTGGGCCTGGCCCCGCGTAATGATGGCCTGGCTCACCGCCCCGTTGATGGCGATCATGCCCACGCTCAACAATCCCATCGAGACGATGGTTTCCACCAGAATGTACCCCAGCCGTTTCATTGCACCACCCGCTGTACGCCCATAGTGACCCGGACTTTGCCGAGGGCGCCCAAGACCTCGATGGTGAAGGCCCGTTTTTTGCTCCGGAGGTCCCGGAAGCTGAGTTTGGCACGGTCGCTTGCCCCATTGGGATAGCATCCGATGAAATGGGCGCGTTCGGCGCGATCCTTGGGGGCTTTGATGCGTTCCAGTTTTATATTCGAGGGGAAATACTGATCCCGTGCGAAATCCGCCGCAACCTCCTCGAAAATTTTCTCCTCGCCCTTCCGTTCTTTTAGCCGCCGCACCCAGTATTTGCCCTCGTCATCACTCACATATACGCGGTATTCACAGGATTCGATGACCGCTTTCTCCTGGACAAAGCTCAGGGTCGAGGTGAAGTCATTCCGGGCGGACCGCAACGTCACATAGGCCATGGAATTGTTATACAGCGGCACCACCGCCGCCGTGAGCAGGGCAAGCATGGACACGACAATCAGCAGTTCGATTAGGGTGAATCCCTGGAATTGTCCCGTGCGTTTTGAAGGCGCTGTAAGCCTTGCCGGTGCCATATAAATACCGTCCAAACTCGACTGCCCCCTCTTCACGCCAAAGCCGTGATCAGAAGGCCGTCGTGGTGCATAACGTTATCCAATCATTTCGCATTCGCGGCGGCCGGGTCCTCGGAGGTGCTGGTCACGTCATCGGCCGTTCCGGCCTGCCCGTCCGGCCCGGAGGAAAAGACCTGATAGTCCGCTTTAAGGGGATTGCTGGCCGGGCGGTAGTTGTAGGGGTTTCCCCACGGGTCTTTGCGCAATTCACGTATATATTTCCGGTCCCCGTTGACCAAGTCTTCAAGGCTCTTGGGGTAGTTGTCGTTATGGTCCAAGGCATATAAGTCAATGCAACTGCAATAGGTCGAGATGTCGCCCTTGGCCGCGCGAATTTTTGTTTCCGTTACGCGCCCCGGATAAATGGCCACCACCATGCCGGCCAAAATGCCGATAATCACGGTGACAAGGATAAGTTCAATCAGGGTAAAACCGCCGTTCTGCATAAGTACCTCCGCCGGCCGCCTGTACTGCCGGTATCGTTATCGGTCTGCGTGGCCCGAAGGCCGTCCGCGGACGCCACATGCTTCCCATCTATTATACGCCAAAACCTTCCGGGAATGGGACATGCCTCACGCCCCAATCGTCGAACTCAAGGTCAGCATCGGCAACAACATCGCAATGACGAGAAAACCGACGATGACGCCCATGACCACGATCAACAAGGGTTCCAGCAGCGCCATCATGGCCTTTACCGCCCGGTCCACTTCCAAATCATACGCATCCGCGACGCGCTTGGCGACCGAGCCGATGCGCCCGCTTTCCTCGCCCACCGCAAACATGCTGAGCA
>CAYXPO010000498.1:0-4194 GCA_964466925.1 uncultured Nitrospirales bacterium | reverse complement strand
CTTCCGCTTGACCTTCGGCTTGCCCTTCAGGCTGGCCTTCCACCTGACCTTCGGGCTGGCCTTCCACCTGACCTTCGGGCTGGCCTTCCACCTGGCCTTCGGGCTGACCTTCCGGAGCGCCTTCGCCTTCGAGTTGGCCTTCTTCTTGCCCTTCAATAACGCCCTCCCCTTCAAGCTGCCCTTCGATCTGTCCTTCCGGCACACCTTCCCCTTCGGCTTGCCCCTCCGCTTGCCCTTCGCCCTCGATTTGCCCTTCAGGTTGACCCTCTTCTTGGCCCTCCGCCACACCTTCCCCCTCCACCCCATCCGGGATGAGGTATTTTTCATAGAATTGATGGAAAAGGTTGTCATAAATCCAATACAACACTTCGGCGGTGGGAGTGTATCCATCCCGGTTTTCATATGCATCCAGGGGGCAGGAATAATCGGGATTTCCTCCCGGATAGGGCTGAAAGTTGGTTTCTTCCGTGCCCGGGAAAGGAACGCCTTCCGGATTCCATATCGGCGGATTGCCCATGTAATATTGGATAAGTCCCCAATTTTGAACATAGTGACAATGCGGGGTGCGCTGGGCGATTTCAAGAATCTTGCGGCCCAGCGCCACCAAGGCGTTGTTGAAGGTGCGCTGCGAGACCGCCTTGAGTTTATACCGCGAGAAAGCGGCCTTGATCGCGTCAGGATTGAGATAATCGCTGTCGGCCAACAGTATCTCCACGTCCGGTTTCAGCGTAAAAATGTAATTGATCACCATTTGGATGCTGTTTTGGATTTCATTCAGGGCGTCGTTCAACGCACTGGCGCTCATCGAGTTGAGGCTTTTTTCGATGGCCAGGTTGATAATGTCCATCGAGCCCACGGAAATCTGGACAAACTGGACATCGGGGAAGCGTTCAAAGGCCAACTCCACACGGCCCAATTCATTGTTTTCGTTTTTCGACATCAAGGTGGCGCTGATCCATTGCGAAGTGGATATGGATCCCGCCACCCGATAGTGTCCATAACCATGATCCTGCAGGACCTGCGCCAGGGTGTCCCACCGGAAGGCCCGTTTCGGCCACAGATCCCCCATTAACAGGATATCCATGGGTTGATCGCAGGGCTCGCAGCCCCCGCCATCCTCGCGCTGATTAAAATCCATGGCGGCTTGGACAAACGCATCGAAGTCCGCCGGCCCCGAGACATGCGCCAGATACTCGCCAACATTGGGCACGCCGTCCTCATCGGGGTCGGCGTTAAAAGCCAGATATTGTTCCGCGGATCGGTTGAAGGCGCTGGGATCAAAATCGGGAAAACCGGGGATTTGGGCGCCGAGGTTGACCAGCACGCTGGCCGTGGCCTCCTCGCCCACCGTTATGAGTCCGGTGGACATTTTGACGAAGGCGTCGCGGGGAATCACGAGAAAATAGAAGGAAGGCACCTTGTCCGCGATGGCATTGACGACCGCAAGGTTGTCTATATAGGCCTTGCGCACGCAGCAGTGATAGGGAAGGGTGGTGTCGGCGAGAACGGCATCCACCAGCCGGGCTTGTGCCGCATCCACAATGAGATTATCATCGGCATCCATGGTGTCCGGGTCTTGTTTTATCAGATTATTGGTGAGAATGGTCCGGTAGGCATTCTCAAACCCCGCCGCGATTCCCCCGCCGGTACAAGTTTGTTCGCAGGGAGAGGTGTAGCAGGTCTGGATGACGAGGAGTTCGGCAATGGGCGATATGATGGTGGTGAGGTCGTCGGAGACTTCACAGGTGTACGCCCCGGAATCTGTCACTTGGGCATTTGTGATCACCAGGCTGGAACTGTTTCCACCCACGGGAATCCCGTTACGTTTCCACGTGTAGCGCAAGGTTCCCAGCCCCCCGGTGACGGTAATGCGGAACGTATAATTGCTTCCATGGCGTATGGCGGCGCCGGCGGGGGCTTTTTTAATGGTCATGCGGTCCCCGACCACCAGCGTGGCGGTGGCCGAGATTTGCGTGGCGATGCCCTGGGCGCCGCGATTGTCCACAATCATGCAATAATACGCCCCCGCGTCCTGCAGTGTAACCGGGTTGAAGGTGAGTGTGTTGGTGCGTCCACCCACGACGACACTGTTGCGATACCAGAAATATTGCACAGAGCCTTCAATATGCGCCACCTGGATGGACAAGGTGTATGTATCGCCGGCGTAGAGCCGGGCGCTTTGCGGCTGTTTAACGATTTCGAGGGGGCAATTACTGAGGCAGGGGATGGGGCCGGGAGTGATGGAGGGGTCCATGGCGGCGGCGACAAACTTGTTATAATCGCCTTCCGCGGCCTGCCATTCCGCGAGATTGCTGAAGGTGTCGCCGTCCAAGTCGGCGGAAGCCCGGAGGTATTGGCCTGCGCTGCTGTTATAGTTGTTGACGTTTGCGGTTATGCGCACCGTATTCAGAATGGACTGAATCCAGGATTGCATGCCGGGCTCCGCAATCGTAAACGCGCCGGGAACGGCTTCCAGCACGTCGCTGCAGGTGTACCCGGCGACAAGGGCTTGCAGTTCGCACATCCCTTGATTGGTATTGTCGCGTTGCATTTGCAGCACATTTACGGCCCAGCTGCTGCTGATGATCAGATAGTGCGGGGCGTTGGCGTTGCGGAGCACGGCGTCCAACAGCCGGAACTGGGCCAGTTCGGGAATGCCGTTCGCGTCGCCGTCGTAGGTAAACGGATTGGGAATGGCATCGTCCGCCCTCAGAATGTCGAGCAGGGATTGTTCCGTAGTGGCGGCGGCGGCACAGGCGGCCAGACAGAAAATCACCCCCATGCGGACCGCGCATACTGCCCGTGGTTTACGGCTTCTTTGGCGCATATTCGGCCTCCCCCGGACAAAACCATTTCTGGGAAAGCACCCCCGGACCCGCCCGGTTCGGCACTTCACCTGTTTCCAAATTTCTGCCATTTACTGTACAGACCTTTCGCTATGTATGCAAGTTTCACCGCGCTTTGCGGTCAATGAAGCAACCGTGGATGAACTGAGGATTGTATTGTATTACCGGAGTGTTGCCAGGGACCATGCGGCCGCCTCGCGCATCTGGGCGAGGGCTGCGGCAATGCGCGGGATTTCCTCGAAACCGTACGAGAGCCGGAGTTGGCGGCGGCCGGCTTCCACCATGCGGCCCTTGGGATGCACACAGTAGTCCCCGGGAATATAAATAACCCGGGGATATTTGTTGTCCGCGGGGCCATCGAGGTCCGCGTGGCCGGTGGTACGGGTGAGGTAATGAAAAAAACGGGATGCCGAATGCGTTTCGGCCGATTGAAAGGTCAGGTAATAGTAGAACCCCGCCTGCCCGCCCCGGCAACCGCTCAGAAACGGCCCCAATTCGCGGTCAATGGCTTGGCCCATTTCCAGGGCTTTTTGACGGTATCCGGCATTCACGGAGCGAAGTTGTTCAACGATATGGTGTTCGAGCAGATAGCCGGCGATTTCCTGGGTGATCAGGGGCGCGCTGAAGCCCACATCACTGGTCTTCTGGATCAGGGCGCTCATGAAGGGGCCGGGGGCGCCGATCATATAGCCAACGCGCAGTGCCGGGGCGAGAATCTTGGAGAGGGTGCCAAGTTCATGCACTACGCCGAGTTCATCGTGCAGCAGGCCGGATTCCAGGGGGGGCACCGATGGATCATGCACCAGCAATTCATAGGCCTGGTCAAAAAAAAGCGGGATTATCCGGCCTTGTTCCCGGGAAAGCCGCGTGGCGATGTGCACCAAGCGCCGCCGCCGTTCATTGGACAAGATCGAGCAGGAGGGATTGTTCACCGTCACAAAATAGAGAAACGCAATATTGTCCCGCGCGCCGCCCAAGGCGTGAAGTTCGGATTCCAAGGCGTCCGGGTCCACGCCATGGCCGTCTTCGGGAACGGCCAAGATTTGGAATCCCTTGCGTTCAAGCGTATTGCAATAGATGTAATACATCGGATCAGAGGTGATCACGATGCCCGGGGCGGTGACATCCGCGATCCCTTCCAACAAACTGGTGGCGCCATTGGCCCCGATAATGATTTGCCGGCCGGCAAGCACCGCCTCCGGATAATTCCGTTGCTCCACCAGAAACCGCCGGATCGCGGCGATCAGATTGGGCGATCCTTGCGGGCCGCCGTAATTCAACGCCTGCCGGTACAGTTCCGGATGCGCCTTGACCGCCTCCATCGCTTCCAGGATGTGTTGCGAAGGCA
>CAYXPO010000497.1:0-4194 GCA_964466925.1 uncultured Nitrospirales bacterium | reverse complement strand
TTCATCCCACGGTGGCGGAGGATTGCATGCTGTCGTCGCATGAGGGCGAGGAATTCATTTACGTGCTCTCCGGCCAGATCGAAGTGACCTATGGAAAGGATAATTACGTGCTCGGGGCCGATGACAGCATTTATTACGACTCCGTGGTGCCGCATGAAGTGCGGGCCGGCGGGGAATCCCCCGCGCGCATCCTCGCGGTGGTGTATACGCCCATGTAAGTTACAGCAACGCCTTATGTGGAATCGTTTATTGAACTCAAGGCCATGACACAATGAACAAGAAACAACTCCTTTCGCGCATTTCCATTCGATCCGATGTCCGTTTCGGAAAGCCCTGCATCAAGGGACATCGTCTTTGGGTGTCCTTGATTCCGGATCTTCTTGCGGGCGGCGTGAGCGAAGAAGAAATTCTCAAAGAATACCCGGGTCTTGAACGCCGGGACATACTTGCCTGCATCGCCTATGGCGCTGAAATGTCCCGTGTGCGATGTAATTAACAGAAGTTTGCATATGCTGTGTACATCGATAGGAATGAATGAAAGAGCATTAGGACTGAACAGTCCTTGTTAAGGAAGTATATTATGGGCAAGATTTCAGTGTCGGATATTATCGAATTGAGTGTGCCGGAACGCATTCTTCTTGTCGAAGAGGTTTGGGATAGCATTGCTGAGATTCCGGAGGCTGTGCCGTTGACTTCGGACCAACGTGTGGAATTGGATCGGAGAGTGGAGGCTTATTACCGCAATGAAAACGCGGGAAGTCCTTGGGAGGAGGTTAAGAACCGAATCCTATCGACAAGAGGTGAGCGGTGAATGAATACTTTTGGAATATTCGTCACCGCGGAAGCGGAGGATAATATTGCGGAAGCCTACGATTGGTATGAATGTCAACGTTTAGGATTGGGTGAAGAGTTTGTTCTTTGTCTTGAAGCAATTATTGAACAGATTCGGGAAAATCCCGGTCAATACGCGAAAATTCACCATGAGGTCCGGCGTGCACTTATGCGCCGTTTTCCTTATGGTGTTTTCTATATACTGCATGATGAAAAGATTATAGTTGTTGCTGTATTTCATGTTCGGCGAAATCCTGAACGATGGAAATACAGGGCTAATGAAAAATGAGGCGAGCATACTAAATTGTATATTCCTCACCAGAATTTCTGAAATATGATCTATATTTACGGAAACATGGCAAGAAAGGCGAAACAATGATCCTTGTAACAGGCGGGGCGGGATATATCGGCGCGGTGGCCGTGCGCGAGTTGCTCGACAAGGGCTTTGCCGTGCGGGTGCTAGACAAAATGTTGTATGGCGATGGGCCGCTGGAAGAGGTGAAGTCGCGCCTTGATTGCGTGGAGGCGGACATTTGTGCGCTGGACGAGGCGGTGCTGGACGGCGTGGAGGTGGTCATTCACCTGGCGGGCCTGAGCAATGATCCCACGGCGGAGTTTAATCCGGAAGCGAACCGCCGCATGAATACGGTGGCGACCCGCACCCTCGCGGAAGCCTGCAAGCGCAAGGGCGTCAAACGGTTCATTTTTGCGTCGTCGTGTTCGGTATACGACCGGGGGATGATGGCGGAGGACCTCATCCAAAACGAGGAGACGGCGGTGGTTCCCCGCGCGGCGTATGCCACGAGCAAGTATCAGGCGGAGCAGGCGCTGCTGGAACTGGCCGATGATAGTTTTCAACCGGTGATTCTGCGGCAGGGCACGGTGTACGGCTGGAGCCCGCGGATGCGCTATGACCTCGTGGTGAACACGTTTGTGCGCAGCGCGTTTGAGGCCGGCAAGCTGGTGGTGCATTGCGGGGGCGAGATGTGGCGGCCGCTGGTGGACGTGACCGACGTGGCGCGGTGTTATCTTGCCTGCATGCAGGCGGATCCGCACCTGGTGGCCGGGCAGATTTTCAATTTGTCGCACAAGAATTACCGCATTCTGGAACTGGCGCATTGGGTGAAGAAGGCGCTGGCGGGCATTGTGGACGTCGAGATCGAAGTCGAGTATGGTTCGCAGACCGCGCGCGATTACCGCGTGGAAACGAAGAAAATAGAACGCGTGCTGGGGTTCCGCACCCGGGTGTCCGTGGAGGAGTCCGCGCGGTTCATGGCCCAAAAAGTGCAGAACGGCATTAACGCCGATTTTCACAACCCCCGGTATTACAACATCAAGTGGCTGGAATTGCTGGTGGATATTGACGCCCACTTGAAGCGGATTGGGAGCATCTTTTGATGCGCGCGCTCGTGATTGGCGCGGAGGGCCAGTTGGGGGTGGAGGTGTGCCGCGCCTTTTCCGATACGGAGGTGCACGCCGCCGATTTGGATGGGGCGGGGCATATCCTGGATGTGCGGGACGCGGCGCGCGCGCAATCGCTCATCGCCCAAGAACTCCGTCCGGAGGTGGTGATCCTGTGCGCCGCCGCGCACAACGTGCCGCACTGCGAACAGGAACCGGAACTTGCCTTTGCCGTGAATGCCGCGGGGGCCCGGAATATCGCGCGGGCATGCCATGCGGCGGGCGCGCGATTGGTGTTCATCAGCACGGACTATGTCTTTGGCGGCGGAGGCACGCGCCCTTATCTCGAAACCGACTTGCCCGCGCCGTTGAATGTGTACGCGGCGAGCAAACTCGCGGGGGAGCATCTGGTGGCGGCGGAATGCCCGAATCATCTGATAGTCCGCACGGCGGCGTTGTATGGGGCCGCGCCGTGCCGCGCGAAAGAGGGGCGCAACTTCGTGGAGAACATGCTGCACCGGGCCGCCACCCAGCCGGAAGTAAAGGTGGTCACCGACGAAATCACGACCCCCACTTATGCCGTGGCCTTGGCCCGGCAACTCCGCCTGCTGGCCGAACGCGGCGCGCCGGGGCTTTATCACGCCACCTGCCAGGGGGCCTGTTCCTGGTATGAGTTCGCCCAAGCCATCTTTGAGAAAACGGGAACGGCGGTGAAATTGACGCCCGCCACATCCTCGGAGTTCCCGTCCACCGTAAAACGGCCCCGGTATTCCGTGCTGGACAACGCTTTTGCCCGCAAACAAGGGCTCGATATCATGCCCCCTTGGCGCGAAGCGCTTCAGCAATACTTGGCGGCCCGGCAGCTTTGACCTGTCGGGCGGCAGCTTCTTCACGCTTTCCCGCTTTTGCAGAGAAGGCCTGTTCTTTATAATTTGTTTAATTTCAATGGGTTAGGCGTTTTTGGAAAAGCTGGCACACGCATTGCTCTCCAGGAATGGGTCCAACGATGGGAGTATGGCCGGTATGCGCGCGGTTGATCTCAAGGTTCATCCGGGATTTCAGGAGCTACGAACACGCCTGACGGCTTCCGCCCGTTCCTTGTCCTCGTTCTCCGGCACGCTTTCCAAAAGCCTGGAAAACCCGGACACCACGGCTCCGGTCACGCATACAGTGCAACCGGGGGAGAATCTGTCCAAGATTGTGCGTGCCGCATTGGTGACGCAGGGCGGCAAGCCTTCCAATGCGGAGGTGTATGCCGCCGTGGACCGCATTGCCAAAGCCAACAATCTGAAAAGCCCCGATGTGTTGAGTGTGGGGCAAACCCTGGACCTCTCTTCGCTGGGGAGGAAACAGCTTCCGGCGCAACAGGGAGGGGGCGCCCAACTGCTGGAACGCGCTTCGTTGCAAGGACCCCGGTATTCAGGATCGATTAAGGCCTTGGTCCAGCAGATTCTTGAGGGACCGTCCGGGAAGGAGGACGCCGCCAAGCCGTGGGCGCCGCCGTTGCGCACGTCCGCGGAAATCACCTCCGGCTACGGTTTGCGCAAGGACCCGTTCACGGGCAAACCTGATTTCCATCAAGGGGTTGACTTTGCGGCCGCCAAAGGGGCGGACATCTATCCCATCCAGTCCGGTACCGTTACCTACAGCGGGTGGAAATCCGGCTATGGCCAAGTGGTGGAGGTGAAACATGACAATGGCCTGGAATCGCTCTATGCACATACGAGCAAAAATTTGGTGAAGGAAGGGGAAAGGGTCACCGCGGCCACCTGCATCGCGCAGGTGGGTTCCACCGGGCGCTCGACCGGACCGCACCTCCACCTCGAAGTGCACCGCAACGGACAGCCGGTCAATCCCTCTTCCTATCTTGCGGCCGCCACCCTCCAAATGGCGCAAAACAAATAGGCGTCAGGCCTGGGCGGCGCCTTTTTTCGCCGCGCATCCCGTGCACCCGTCCCAGCA
>CAYXPO010000496.1:1611-4205 GCA_964466925.1 uncultured Nitrospirales bacterium | reverse complement strand
TTCCCGTGCAGGCCGGCGCCGTTGTATCGGGGATGTACGGGTTGGCTATCCAAGGAGCGATGTATTGCGCAATGACGTTGGCTACTAGATAGGTATAGCCCTGCTTGTTCAGATGGAGCCAATCAATATTGCCATCGCCGATGTCCAACATGGCCAGGGGCGGCGACGGCCAACTCACTACGCCTCCAGGATAGGGGTCATAATTCGTCCCTTCAGTGCCTGGAAAAGGAACCACCCCGGGCGGTGTCCCCAGGTAACCAAACTGGAATTGCATCAGCCCCCAGTTTTGGACATATGCGCATCGTGGCGTGGATTGGGCGATGGCGCGTTTTTGCTGTCCCATTTCCGCAAACGCCGAGTTGATCTGCTGCGCCGAGGGATATCCGAACTGAGACCAGGCATACAACGCCGTGATATTGCCGTCCAGCGACTCGAACAGGTTCAAATAGTCATAGTCAACGAGCACGACCCGGATGTTGGGGCGATACGCCAGGATGTGATTCACCACCGTCTGGATGTCGTTCCGGATGACCGCCCAATCTTGCGCCCGCTGCGCGGGCGTCTTGCTTACCTTGTAGCTCCCGAGCGTATCATTGCCGCCAATACACAGATAGACAATATCTATGGTTGGATAGGCGGCAAGTTGCCCGCTGATGGTGCTGAGCGAGGAAGGTTGCGCCCACTGCGCCGCTGTGCTTCCCGCTAACGCTGTCGCATTTCCGCGCGCCTCCACCCCAAGGGGGGCCAAAAGTGACTGGAATACCCCGTCCGCCCACGGAAATGCCGTCCAACTGTCACCAACCACCAGAACACGCACCACCCCGGCCTCCGCCATCGTACCCGCCAGTATAAGCGACAAGCTTGCGAGAATGCCCACGAATCTTGGTTTCACCCTTGCTTTGACAATCATGGCTACTTCCCTTTTTCCTTTCATTCAAGACGCACGGCCGTATTACGGACCGGGCGCCTCGTTCTTGCAGCCAACGCCGCGCATACGTTGCCCGAAAAACAAATCAGAGTGTCACACAAAGATGAAACTCAATTGTAATTACAATCTAACACGGATGTGCTAAACTGTCAAGCGGAAAATCGCCGGACAGGGCATCCGCGCGCGCCGGGAATGCGTTGGCAGTGGACGGGAATCAGGCAATTTTGGTGGAATTTGGCATTTTTTAGAGAAGCACATTGATTTGGATGCCCGATTCGTTTACCGGACTATGAATCACGAACCCGCCCACCTGAACAACCCGTGAAATCGTCAAATTGCGCAGGTGCCGGATGTGCTGTAATTACAATATGTTTCCACATACTCTCGTTTTCCCAGTCTTCGCGTACCGTGAAGCGTTTCCTGAAGGTTCCCAATGCTGAGCCCATCCGCCCTTCTCAGAGGACCGGAATTGTTGAAACACCCTAGCGGCGGCGTCAAGTTGAACCATCCGCGTTCTCTCTCTATAATATTGCTTCCGGGGGCGGGTTCGTCTCCGGGACTGGTATGACTCAACCGTTCTGAGAGGCCCTATGTCACAAGACGATCGCATTTCCAACGGATTATCGTTTGACGATATTCTGCTTCAGCCCGCGCGTTCCGATGTGTTGCCGCGCGATGTCCGCCTGGCCACCCGGCTCACCCCCCGGATCACGCTAAACATCCCGCTGCTCAGCGCGGCCATGGATACCGTCACGGAAGCGCGGCTGGCCATCGCCATCGCGCAGGAAGGCGGCATCGGCATCATTCACAAAAACCTCACCCCGGAAGACCAGGCGTCCGAGGTGGACCGCGTCAAGCGGTCCCAGGCCGGCATCATCACCCACCCCTTTACCTTGTCGCCTCGGCATACCCTTCACGATGCCGAGCAGTTGATGTCGCGGTATCATGTCTCGGGCGTCCCCATCACCGATGACGCCGGAACACTGGTGGGCATTCTCACCAACCGGGACATGCGCTTCGAGGAGGATTTTTCGGTCGCCATCGCCACCGTCATGACCCCGAAGGAGCGGTTGGTCACCGTGCCCGTCGGCACCTCCCCGGAAGACGCGAAGAAGCTCTTGCATAAACACCGCATCGAGAAACTGCCGATTGTGGACAAACAAGGCAAGCTCAAAGGCCTCCTTACCATTAAAGACATCATCAAAGCCCGCGATTTCCCGAACCGGTGCACCGACGAAATGGGCCGGTTGCGCGTGGGCGCCGCCATCAGCGTGGGCGAAAGCGAAACCGCGCGCGCCGCCGCCCTCATCAAGGCGGGGGTGGATGTGTTGGTGCTGGATTCCGCCCACGGCCATTCCGTCATGGTGGCCGAAACCGTGCGCCAGATTAGAAATGCCTTTCCGGATATAGACATGATTGCAGGCAACGTGGTGACCGCCGAAGCCGCAAAATCCCTGATTGATGCGGGCGTCAACGCCGTGAAAGTGGGCGTGGGCCCAGGATCCATCTGCACCACCCGCGTTGTCACCGGCGTGGGCGTTCCGCAGATCACCGCCATTATGAATGTTGTCGAAGAATGCCGGAAGCACGATATTCCCGTGATCGCCGACGGCGGTATCAAGTATTCCGGCGACATCGCCAAGGCCATCGCCGCGGGCGCGGATTC
>CAYXPO010000496.1:0-1601 GCA_964466925.1 uncultured Nitrospirales bacterium | reverse complement strand
GCCTCTTCGCGGGCACCGAGGAAAGCCCCGGCGAAAAAGTGCTCTACGAAGGCCGGACCTACAAGGTGGTGCGCGGCATGGGCTCCATCAAGGCCATGCAGCGCGGCAGCAAAACACGCTACATGCAATTCGACGAAGAGGCCGCCAAACTGGTTCCCGAAGGCATCGAAGGGCGCGTGCCTTACCGGGGGCTGCTGGCGGACTATGTGCACCAGCTCATCGGCGGCCTGCGCGCGGCCATGGGCTATTGCGGCTGCAAGGACATTCCCGCCATGCAGCACGACACCCACTTCATCCGCATCTCCGCCGCGGGCATGCGCGAAAGCCATCCCCACGACATCATCATCACCGAAGACGCCCCCAATTATCAGATTCCGAGGTAATGCATGGAACACACCGGCCCCACCATCGTCGTTTTGGATTTCGGCGCCCAATACAGCAAGCTCATCGCGCGCCGCGTCCGCGAAACCAACGTATACAGCCTGATCGTGCCCTACAACATCCCCATGGAAAAACTCCGCGCGATGAACCCCGCCGGCATCATTTTCAGCGGCGGCCCCTCCAGCGTGCATCAGGAAGGCTCGCCCAAGCCCGATCCCGAAGTATTCAACTTGGGCGTGCCCATTCTCGGCATCTGTTACGGCGTGCAACTCTTCGCCCACATGCTCGGCGGAAAAGTCGAACGGGCCCCGGAACGCGAATACGGCATCGCCTATCTGGAGCATCAGGACACCTCCGGCATCTTCGCCAACGTGGATTCCTTCACCCAGGTCTGGATGAGCCACGGTGACCGCGTGGTGACCCTGCCGGACGGCTTTGAGGTGATTGGCAAGACCTCCAACTCCCCCTATGCCGCCATTGCCCACCGGGAAAGGAAATTCTACGGCGTGCAATTCCACCCGGAAGTCGTGCACACCCCGCAAGGCAAGCGCATCCTCGCCAACTTCGTACATTCCCTTTGCGGATGCGATGCCACTTGGGACATGGGTTCCTTTGTTGACGCCGCCGTCCAAAATATCCGCGCCACCGTCGGAAGCAAAAAAGTACTGTGCGCCCTCAGCGGCGGTGTGGACTCGAGCGTCGCCGCCGTCCTGATCCACAAAGCCATCGGGGACAACCTGAACTGCGTTTTTGTGAACAACGGCCTGCTGCGCAAAGGCGAGCCGGAAATGGTCCAGCGGGTGTTCCGCGGCAATTTTCACATCAATCTCGATTACGTGGACGCGGAAAAACGCTTCCTGGCCGCCCTGCGCGGCGTGACCGACCCGGAGAAAAAACGGAAAATCATCGGCAAGGTCTTTATTGATGTCTTTGAAGAGGAAGCGCGCCGCCTGGGCCACATGGATTTTCTCGCCCAAGGCACGCTCTATCCCGATGTCATCGAATCCACCTCCGCCACCGGCGGCCCCTCCGCCACCATCAAGAGCCACCACAATGTCGGCGGACTCCCCGAAGACATGAACCTCGAACTGCTCGAACCGCTCAATGAACTCTTCAAGGACGAAGTCCGCACGTTGGGCCGGGAACTTGGCCTCCCCGAGGAAGTCGTGGGGCGCCATCCCTTCCCAGGGCCGGGGCTGGGCGTGCGGTGTGTCGGGAAA
>CAYXPO010000495.1:0-4211 GCA_964466925.1 uncultured Nitrospirales bacterium | reverse complement strand
GAACTCGCAAAATTCGCCGTGACGGTCTTGTTCCCGTCCATCAAAACATTCACGTAGGTGGTGTATCCCGAGGCATCCCCCGACCATCCCGCAAAATAGATGTTGGCGCCATTGCCCGTATTTATGCTGATATTCGCGTATTGGCCGGTCAGATAGGAGTAAACACCCGGGTCCGGCCAGAGGCCTCCATTGGACGGCCCTGTTCTGCCTAGCGTGAGCGTCCAGTCCCCCGGCACGAAATTCGCCGTGATGGATTTGTCGCCGTCCATGTAAATCGAGCCGTATTGTTGGATGGAGTTTAAATCGCCGGTCCAGCTGCCGAAGGCTTGGCCGCTGCCGGAGACCGGATAGGCGTTCACATACTGGTAGGCGTTCAGGAGTACGCGTGTCACACCGGGTTCGGGCTGGGTGGTTCCCGTGCCGTTTACGGCGATGGTGAGATTCACCGCCGGGCCGCAGACCGCGTTGACGTTGATGTTGGCGCTGGGCGCCAGCGCCCGCAACTGATTCAACTGGTCCTCTTCGCAAAAAGGAGAACCCTGGAAAAACTCGTTATTGGCGATATCAATATAGTACAGGTTGTTGATGCCTGGATTATCGAGCAGAGGCTGGATGTCGGTCAGTTGGTTGGTGTTGAGGTCCAGTTCCCGGAGTCCGGTACAGGTGGCCAAGGCGCTGATATTCGTCAGTTGATTGCGGCGAAGCAGCAGGCGGGTCAGGTGTGCGGACCCGGCCAAGCCGGAAATATCGGCCAACTGGTTATCCTCAAATCCCGCGTCTTCAAGGCTGGTCAGGCCGGAAAGGTCTGGAAGCGTGGTGGCGTGGGTCATGGAAATCTGCAGCATCCGCACGTTGGTGTATCCCGAGATCACGCTCAGATCCGTTATCGGAGCCATCATCACGGCAAATACGATACTGGGATTGATGGCCGTCAAGCCGCTTATGTCCGTGATGGCGGGCTCCATGAGGATGCCCAACCCCTGAAGCTGCGTCAGGTTGTTGAGTATGGCCACATCCGAAGGCTGCAACCCGCAGTTGATTTCCCCCAGGAACAGCAGCGTGTCCGCCACATCGTTCAGCGGCGAAAAATCCGTCAGCGGGTGCGAGGCGATCCAGAGTTGGGACAGGCTGTCCATGGTACGGAGGGCTGCGATGCTCGTGATCCCGGTGTTGCCCATCGTGCTGAGATATTCCAAATTGACCAGTCCCGCCAGCGGCGACAGGTCCGTGATTAAATTCGCACCCGTCTGGCTCGGGTCAAAATCATCATCATCATTTTCCAACGGATTCCTCCCAAAACCCACATCCAGTTTTTTAAGGCCGGTCAGGGCGCTCAGGGGGCTTAGGTCCGAAATGGCGTTCAGGCCAAGGTTGAGGTCTGTCAGTGCCGAGCAGGCTTCCAGGCCCCTCAGGTCCGTGATCCCTAGGGACCGTGCATCCAACACCGTGAATAGGGGATTCGCCAGTTCCGTATCTTCCGGGGGACTGCTCAAGGTCAGGCCGGTGGCGGTCTCCCATTGGTTCTTCACCGCGTTTAGAAGGGCGGCGTCATGAAACGTTACCGGCACGGCCACTACTGCGGGCATCATGGCAATTGTAACTAAGATTACAAATGAGAAAATAGGGCAAATCCGCATACCGCCTGTTCCTTCATGATTTGGTCAATTATAGGGTTTTTCGGTCATCGTCACGTATACCTTAGCCGTATCCCAATTATTGACATGAAGCGGGAATGGATGTCAACCCCTTCTGGCGCGATTTCTTATTTTGTGTGAACAGGTACAAGTTTTTCTAGAATTTGGAATTTCTGACGGTCCAATGAGAGCCCATTTGTGCTCACTGTCTGGGTCTTTCTGGATTCCCGCTTTTGCGGGAATGACGGGGAGAAGGGTTGACTTTGCCCAAGCGTCATTCCCGCGAAAGCGGGAATCCAGGCCAATGCGTGCGAACGAGGAAAAGGTATTGGTTATGCGTTTCTTCAGATTTTTTCCCTCATGTGGGTTTCCTATGGGAGAAATGCCCTCCGGTGGCAGAGGGGGTTGGTAAAAAAAACCATTGCTTTTAATTATAAGGTAGAGTATCATACGAATACGGTACTTTGGGAACATGTTGCGGATGAGGTTTTCAATGGCCCAAAAGGCCGGTGGATGGGTTAGGGTTATTAAATGGTGTTTGGAGTGGCGAAAGACGGCTCATGCGCGGATAGTGCCGCTATTAAGGTTCATCCTGATTTCCCCGATGCGTATACAGCGGGATAGTTTTTCCGAGAACATTGCCGTTCGCGTGCGAACGGAGTGTGGCTATATATATTTTCTAACCGACCGTGTCAAAGAGTTGAGAGAATACTCCCGTCAGAGTTTAACGCAAGGAGTCCTAAAATGAGCAAGGGAATAATGAAGCCTTCAACAAGTGGTTCCGCGAGGCATGTAAGGATAATGCTGTTCCTCGTGGTGGCATTATGCCTCAGCATGGCGCCAACCGTCTTTGCGTCCACCATGGAATTCGAACGGCAAGCCCGTATGCCCGTGGCGGCGCCGGGATTCGAGAAAGCCGTGGCGTGGGGCGATATGGACAACGACGGTGACCTGGACATGGTCATCGGCTACCAGAGCCGGGAATGGCAACCCTATGTTCCAACTGCGCCTTATGGAGATCGTACAATTCCTTCCCAGTTTACCATTAAATGGTTCCGGAATCCCTATAATCCCGCTTCGGGCCAAACGACATGGGATGAACCGGCGGGGAATACCCTGGTATGGACTACCGCCGTATTCGATGCAACGGCATGGCAGAACTATAACCGCATAGACTGGCTTTCGGATATCAAGGTGGCGAATATTGACGGCGTTGCCGGCAATGACATTATCTTTTGCACGCACGTGGAAGGGATTCACTGGATTAAGAATCCGTCCGCCGGCAATATCAGCGCACAGGCCGTGAACGATCTTTCCGCTAACGCGGTGCGTCCCGCGGGAACACCCAATTACTACCCCAACGTCCGTAAACTTGCGCTGGCTAACATGAATCCCGCTACGGATACCTACTTGGACATCGTGGCCGCCCAGGCGGAAACCGGCGGCGGGGCCAATCAGGGCAGTGTCATCATGGTGTATACCCTCAATTCATCAGGGGGTGTTTTGGGGACGTCCACGTTGTTGGCTTCCGAAACCTGCCACTTCTCCGTGTCGGTGCGCGCGCTTGAACTGGTCACCCAGACCGGCACCAATTACCCGGAAATCGTGGTGTGCGGAATAGGCGGCGGGATAAACTCAAGCTATTATTCCGACACCGTGCATGTGGTCTATTGGAGCGGTTCGGCATGGACCTCGGTTTTGCTTCCTCCGAACATCCAGATAAATCCCTTTGACTCGGGCGCGGGCAATATCAATGGGGTGGGCGGCACCGATTTGGTCATTGCGGGGGAAACCAAAACGGTCTGGTTTGCCGGTGATAACGCCGGGAATTTTACCGGCCCCACCGACCTTAATACTTCAAGAGTCGGGACCGCCAATCCGGGTAATGGCGTGGGCCGCGACGACCCCTATCCCGTTTTCTGCAAGGTCATGGACTATGACGATGACGGTGACTCAGACGTCTTTGGGTCGTATTTTTCGTTGAGTTCCGGTGGAACCACCAACGGGGCCGTGGTCTACTACGAGAACTTCAATGCCGGCAATTTTGGCACAATAACAAGTAACGGCGTGCCATTGAGCGCGTCGCCCGCCGATACCGGCCCCATGAATGTCGAGTCGCCCACGTATGATCCAAGCCTGCTTTTATATGGCGTTGCGGTGCAGGAATCCACGTTGACGCCGGATGCCAGTGCGCCCGACCGTTATCCCGACATCATGGTGGGCAACAAGGGAACCTCCACGATTTCCTTCTGGAACAACCGGACCTACCGGCAGGCCCCCTATGTGGTCAGCGAGACCGTGATTGATTATCACACCATCCAAATCGTGTTTTCCGACGGCATGGACCTTACCACCGCCAAAACCACGTCGTATTATACTTGGGATGATGTCCTCTCCACCGGGAAGGGCACGCTCACGGGCAGCCCGAATACCGTGACGCAAGTCGAGACGTCCGCCCCGTACAAAACCTTTAATTTGGTGTGGAACGCGGGTGCCTTGGTGCAATACCCGTGTACGCAGCGTTCGGCCACCATCAAGGTGGATTGCCGCGTGTTGGATTCGGACGGGTATCAGTTG
>CAYXPO010000494.1:0-4218 GCA_964466925.1 uncultured Nitrospirales bacterium | reverse complement strand
TTCGCCCTGTAAGGGCACAACATCGCGTTTATCCCGTGCGTTGCGGGGATGCCGGAAAACACGAAAAACGAAGGCATGTTACGCCCCTTCAGGGCGGGTTTACGTTAGAAAAACCTGTTCCCAGGGTGTTGCCCTGGGCTGTCATGTTAGTGCCCCTGCCGGGGCGTTCGTGCGTCAAACAGAGTCCGGTAAATTATTGCGCGCGGATTGATGTGCAAAAAAAGATGCCGATGCTGTGATTCTCTGCGGGCTTTGTGGCTCCGTGTCCGATAAATCCTCCCACAGAGGCACAACGGCGCAGAGAACAAAATCGGACAGAATTGTTTATTAAACCGACGTTCTTTTCGTTCGTTTCGAGTGTTTTGTGGCGAATAATTCCGGATGCTTTTGCCACCAAATGCGTGAAAAACACGAATCAATGACGAACGGCGAATGATTTTTTCCTTCTTGACTCCGTTTTTTATTAAAACTGCACCCGCCAGTCCGTGGGGCCGCCGTCTTGGCTGTGGAAGGAAAGCGTGAGTACGTTTCCTTGCTGGGCGGTGATCACGGAGGCCGTGGAAACGGAGGCATTTTTAACGGTGAAGGAAGGCGGGACCAGGATGCTCAAGGTGTATGGGGTGTCCGGGACGGCGTCGAAGGCGCCGCGCAATTGGGCTGTTGCGGCATTCCATTCAAGTTGGGTGTGGTCCATCGCGCCTTGGGTGTAATGGCGGTCGGTGGCCAGGAACATCGGATGTTCTTCATAGGGGCGCAATCCCAGGAGGCACACGCCGCCTTGGGGGGGCTGCACGGTCAACAGTCCTTTGGCGGTGCCGTAATATTGCCCTTTCCAAAAGTCGTATACCGTGTAAAACGCATTTTCTTTCAATCCCAGCGCCTTGAAGGAAACGTTCACGGTGCGGACCTCGTTTTCGTCCCAATTGAAGACACCCACGATATGCCATTCACCTGCGGGGGTCTTAAAGGGCAAATGCCAGACGCGCGGGGACTCGGTCTGGAATAGGTCCACCGGCGTGGCGGGCCGTTGGGGCGAAGGCAACAGCTTTTTCAATACCGTCAATTCGTTGTCGTTCAATTCGCTGAAGGGTTCGCCAATCTTGACCGTGCCCCCCAGCAGGGCCTGTCCCGTGAGCCATGCCACGCTTTGATCCCGCGTCAGGGCGGGTTTGTCTTTCACGTTCCACCGTTCCTGGCTTGATGGATGCCCGAAAAAGGCGCAATCCACATCGGGGATGTAGAGGTGCGGCGTCAGGTAATAGCGGCGGATGGCGCTGGTCAGGGTTTCCACCGCGCCCCAAGGCTGCTGGATATTGCCGCTCTTCCACACGGGCTGGCAATCCCGTCCGATGCGAATGCCTTGGGCGTGCAGGGCGTTCACCGGCTGCGGCGTCATCGTCATGATGAATTTATCCCCGCCAAAACCCTCCCGCAGGGTTTTCATAGCCAGATGCATCGCGTCAATCTTGGTGGCGTTGGAGTCCTGGTAATGGTCCGCCAGCAGGATGTGATACACGAAATCCGCCTCCATCAGGGCATCGAACCCCCATTCCTGGCCGAGCTTCGCGCCCAGTTTCCGGAGATATTCGCGCGCGCCCGGCACGGTGATGTCCAAAATGAGCTTTTTCGCGCCCACCACGATGCCGCCCAGTCCGTTCGGTTCCACAAACCAATCCGGATGTTCCTTGGCGATGGCGCTGTCCCTGGGCACGGTAAAGGGGTCAATCCAGATTCCGGCGGTCATCCCCCGCCCATGGATTTCATCGGCCATCCATTTCATTCCGTGCGGAAACTTCTCCGGATTGGGTTCCCAGTCTCCCAGTCCTTTTTCCCACCCTGCGTCAATGGCAAAATGCGTCCAGCCATACCGCTTGAGATTTTTGTCCAAGACGTCCAGATTCTTCAGCATGAGGTCTTCGGAAATGTCCGAATGGTAGTGCGTGCTCCAGGAATCCCAGCCGCTCGGGACAAAGGGCCGTTCATCGCGCACGCCATTACACACCGCCATCGCTTTCCCCAACCGGTTCATCGCAAGAAACACGTCGTCTTCGGCCACCCCCAGATAGAGCAGCTCCGATTCCAGTGTTTCCCCCGGATTGACCGTTACCGGAGGATCATACACACACTCCGCGCGGAAAAAATTGAACTCCGAATCCGGGGCCTTTTCTGTACGCTCCATCCGAATCTGCGTATAAGCCCGCCGGTTCGTCAAGAAGCCCGCCACCATCATTTGCCCCGATGCCGGATTATACGCCGTAAGATTCCATTGGCTCAGCGATTTGCCCCGCACCATGTCCGCATAATCGTTGAACGTGCTGAACAGCCGTCCGTTCTCCAGCAGTTGGGCCTGCGCCGATCCAGACCCCAGGTACACCGAACCCTTGTTTGTCTCTCCCACACTCCAGGGAATCAGCTTTGCGACTTTGACCGGCTTCCGGGTGTTGTTGATATAGGTGAGCTGTACCGTGATGAACGGTTTGGAAGGATAGGTCCGCACATACCATTGGAAATTCTTCTTGCTAAAGCCCAGTCCCTGGCCTTTGCCCAAGCGGTCATTGACGTCCGTTCGTGCCTCAAAACGCGGGTCTACTATCAGTTTTCGCAGTTTCTTGTCGCCCATAAATTCTATCAAGGGACCGGCATTATTGAAGATCATGGGGCCTAAAACCGACCGCACATCCACTTGACCGTTCCGCTGGACAATGATCTCATATTGGTCGGTGCTTACGGTTCGAAATTCCTTCCCCGGCCGCAACATGGGGCGTTCAAACGCGCTTGCAGGAAACAATACAAAACAACAAATACAAACAATTATAAATACAAGAAGCGATAAACCATCCAAATGTGTGCCTCGTGACGCGGTGAGTGATTTCAAGGTGTATGTCCTTTCCGCCCGGCTTTTAGCTTGGTTCTACTTCCTAGATACGATTTATGGGCTGTTCCGTTCCATGCGATTGCCCATTGTGGGGGGAGAAGCGGGGTGAAAGTCAACTCTTCCATGTGCGGGCGCGTTATGGAAGGGCACGCAAACCACGGTCTTGAGGATCAGGGCGTTTTATGCTATACTTGCTCTTCAGCTTGGGATTTATAGGTTGTGCGAGTTTTTCTGTCCTTTTAAACGTTTTAGCAAGCAAGGAGCGAATACTATGGGACAGAGGATAATGCGGTATACGCTGTCACGCAATGAACAAACGTTGTGGGAAACGGAGGAGATGAAAGGCTGGCGGGAAGCCATGCAGGCGTACGTGGAAGATGAGGCGCGCGAACAGGGTTGCAAGAAGTACATTGTATATGGCCGCCGTGAAACGGTGGTGGCCAAAGGGAATGTAAACAAACTGATTCTGCCGGTGCGCAACTAATCCAACAACAAATGAGATACCGCCCCGCTTGACCTTGTGGCCGGCGGGGTTTCTCTTTACCGCCGCACGGGTTTATAGGGAGAACTCTTCCCGGCCCGGGGGGATTACATAAACACGAACCCCGCCGGTATAACGTTTCTTTTGTTGGCGGGGCGTAGTATGCTAAAGATAGAAAGGCTTGTTCGCGGTCGGGTTTGGATTTCCTGTGAAATGCATGCGATTGATTATGAAGGAGAGTACACGAATGCCGGATAAAAAACGTGGACGCTGGATCGCCTTGGCGGGATGCCTGCTGGCCGCAGGGCTGGCCATCGAATCATCCGGGGCGCAGCCCAATGTGGGGATGACGGAATTGTCCCCGCCCCCCGTGGCGGCAAGTGCGGGAAAATGGGCCGTTCTGGCGGGGGTAAGCAGTTATGACGATCCGGGGATTGCCGCGTTGCCGGATGCCGCCACGGACGTGACGGCCTTGCGCGACGCCTTGTGCGCCGCGCCGCAGGGATTCGGCAAGCAGACTGTAACCGTGCTGACGGGCGGGCGCACCACCCGCGCGGTGATTATCGTTGCCCTTAAAGACGCCTTGGACCGCGCGGGCGCGCAGGATGTGCTTTATTTCCATTATTCAGGGAATCCGGTCAAATCCGAATCGGGCGAACTCATCCTGTCCACCAAGGACACCAGTTTGATGACGCCCGCGAATACGGGGCTTCCCTTTTCACTGTTGATGGACATGATTGGAGAAAGCAGGGCCGGCAATGTGCTGGTGACCGTGGACGGTTCCCACGGAGGGGCGGGCGGCGCCCAGATCAACAAAATCATCCAGAAGGGCAAGGAGGCCTTGTTTATTGCCCCGTGCAGC
>CAYXPO010000493.1:0-4230 GCA_964466925.1 uncultured Nitrospirales bacterium | reverse complement strand
TCTTCCCGAGACCGAGGGCGCGGCGGTGGAGCCGGCGGCGATGGCGACGGAAAGCAATGTGCGCGCGCATGAAATTGACGCGCGGGTCCGGAAGTCGCTCGAAGTCTTGTCGCCCGCACAGAAGACCGTGTTTGTATTGCGGCACTATGAAGGGTTGCCGCTGGCCGATATAGCGCAGCAACTGGGGTGTACGGTTGGCAGCGTCAAAGTGCACCTGTTCCGCGCCCTGAAAAAGCTGCAAAAAGAGTTGAGTGATTTGGTATAACGAGGACGAAAAGGAACGCCTATGCCAGGATGCCGGAAAATCAGAGGGTGGTTGGCGGCTTCGCTCTATGAGGCCCTTGATGCGGGCGATCAAGCGCGGCTGGACCGCCATCTCTCTGCTTGCGCGGCCTGCCGTGAACACGCCCGGCAATTGCGCGCCCTGCGCGAAAACATTCCGGTGTTCCCCGTGGACTTTAGCGGGGACCTGCTGCCCGTGCTGCGCCAACGCATCACCGAAGAACCTCTCCGGGCTCCGTGGTGGCGGTGGGCGCTGCCTGTGGCGGCCTGCACCCTCTTGGCGGTCTTTGCCGGGGTATGGTTTGGTTCCTTCCCGGAAAATCCGCCCGCTCCAGCCGTGGCCCAGACCCCAATGGTTGTCACAAACCCCAGTACACCTTCCTCTCCCGCCGACACGCTCTTGGCCAAGGCCGACACCTTGCGGGAGGAACGGGATTTCATGGGGGCATTGGGCGTTCTGGCCATTGTCGTAAAGACCGATCCCCGCGCGCCGCAGGCGGCGGAGGCCCAGTTGCGGATGGCGGATATCGAGTTTAGCGAGCTGCAACGGTATCCCCAGGCCTATGAGGCCTATGAATCCGTGCGGAACCATTATCCTGACGTGTGGAACCTTTCCCCGCCGGCGATTAAGGACCGGTTTGATCTATTGAGCGAGGCCTGCGGCAAAGAATTCGAGCCGCTCTACGCCCTGGATGCCGCGCGGCGTGAAGCCTCCACTTCCTTTCAGGACTTGGAGCAGTTGGTGGTGCGGTATCCCGGCAGCTTGGTGGCGTCGCTGGCTGTGGGGGCCATGTGCGAGCACGTTGCGGCGGAACCGGGGGAGACTCCGGTGAAAACCGCCGTGCTTCAGAAAGTGCGGGAGCGGTGCCGCGCGCCCATCGCCATTGCCCAAGTGGATGTGGCCTTGGGGGACGCATATTGGCGGGATTTGCATGAACCCCAAAAAGCCCGCGAATACTACACGCACGCCGCGGGAAGCCCGCATGCCGAACTGGCGCGCATGGCCCGGGCCGCGCTGACCGAGATTGACAACATGCCATGAACCGGCATGGGGGCGGGGTTTCGTTGCAGAAAAATGCGAGGCGGAAATCAGGAAATTTCCCCGCCGCCTATGGTACGATAACCACGCCCAATTTTACTGGCGCACGGGCAGGCGTTGCCCTTCGATATTTCCGGCCCGGAAACCGGAAATGCGGAGGGCGCAAGTGTTTCAATACCGGAGTGTTTGAGGGTGATAGAGCCAAAGGCCTTTGAAAAACTACTGATTCGCGACAAAATCCTGGACGAGGCCAAACTCGATCGGGTGCGCGCCGAGGCGATCAAGAATGACCTCTCGCTGGTCGAAGTGATTCCCCAATTGGGTTTCGCCACGCCGGAAACCGTGTACCGCTGTCTGGCCGATTTCTGTGAAATGCGCTACATCCAGCCCTCGAAAATGACCATTCCGCCGGAATTGATCGAAAAAGTGCCCGCCCGGTTCGCCACCCACTACCGGTTTGTCCCGATTCAGGAAAAGAACGGCACCCTGACGGTGGCCCTGAGCGATCCGCTGAACGCGCACCTGCTGGACGACATCCGGCTGGTGCTGAAGCGGAGGATCGAGGCGGCGGTCACCACCCCCGCTGAAATCCAAAAAACCATCAAGGAATTGTACGGGGTCGGGGCGGACACCGTCGAAAAAATCCTGAGCAATGACGATCACATGGGCGGCGTCATCAACCTGGAAAGTTCCGTATTCAGCACCGATATCGGCGACGACACCATAGACGCCAGCGTCATCAAATTCGTAAATGAACTCATCCTGGAGGCCGTGCAATCCTCGGCGACCGACATTCATATTGAGCCTTTTGAAAACCACCTCCGGGTGCGCTACCGCATTGACGGCATCCTCCATCAAGTGCCCACCCCTCCCACCATCCGGGGCCTCCAATCCGCCATCGTCTCCCGCATCAAAATCATGGCCAACATGAATATCGCGGAGAAACGCCTGCCGCAGGACGGCAAAATCCTCGCCTCGTTTGGCGACCAACACTTCGACCTGCGCGTCTCGGTGCTGCCGTCGGCCCATGGCGAAACCGTGAACCTGCGCATTCTGAGCCGGTCCTCCATGCTGCTCACGCTCGACCAGCTCGGTTTCCTCGGGCCGGACATGAAGCTGTTCAACCAATTCATCTCGAAACCCCACGGCATCATTTTGGTCACGGGACCGACCGGCAGCGGGAAAACCACCACTTTGTATGCCGCATTGGCAAAATTGAACAGCATGGACCGGAAAATCATCACGCTCGAAGACCCCATCGAATACCAGTTGGACGGCATCACCCAGATGCAGGTGCAACCCCGGATTGGCTTCGACTTCTCGATGGGGCTGCGTTCCATGCTCCGCCACGACCCCGATATCATGCTCGTGGGCGAAATCCGCGACTTTGAAACCGCCGAAATGGCCATCCGCTCCAGTCTTACCGGGCACCTGGTCCTCAGCACGCTGCACACCAACGACGCCCCCGGCGCGGTCACCCGCCTAACGGACATGGGGGTCGAGCCGTTCCTTATTTCCAGCACCATGATCGCGGTCATGGCCCAGCGGCTCATTCGGAAAATATGCCTGGAATGCGCCGAACCGGATCAACCCGACGAAGTGCTGTTGCGCGAGGAGTTCGGCCTGACCGGGGAAGCGTACCGCACCGCCCAATTCCGTAAAGGCCGCGGATGCGACGCCTGCCGCCATACCGGCTACCGGGGCCGCCTCGCCATCTGTGAAATTCTTCCCTTCACGACGGAAATCAAGGACATGACCGTTCAACGCGCCACCGCCCATGAAATCAAGCGCCTCGGATTGAAGCAGGGCATGCGCACCCTGCGCACCTCGGGCTGGGAACGGGTCCGGGAAGGCGTGAGCACGGCGGAGGAGGTGTTGCGTGTCACCGCCGACATTTAGCCCACGGGCGCGTTGGTGCGCACTTCGGTGCGGAGAGAGATATGCCACAATTCAAATATGACGTGAAAAAAGGCCCCGGGCAGATCATTTCCGGGGTGATTGAAGCGGAGAATCAGCGTTCGGCCATTGCGCGCCTCCGCGACATGGGGTATTTCCCCATCCGCGTAATCGAGGCGGAAAGCGCGGACAAAAAGGACACCTTGCGGGAAGCCTTGATTCGCATCAGCCTCAAGGAGCGCAACGTGTTTTTCCGGCAATTGGCCAACCTGTCGGAATCGGGCATGGTCATCACCCGCGCCATGCGCACCCTGGTGGAACAAACCGAAAACCCCAAGCTCGCCGCGATTATTGACCAGTTGCGCGATGACGTCCAGAAGGGCAACAGCCTCGCCGAGGCCATGGAAAAGCACCCAAAACTCTTTCCCGCGATGTATTGCAGCATGATCCGGGCGGGTGAAACCGGCGGCATGCTCGAAGAAGTGCTGTGGCGCATCGTGGCCTTCGGCGAACAGGAGGAAGAACTGCGCGGGAAAGCCGTCTCCGCCATGATATATCCCGCCTTCCTCTCCGTGGTGGGTTCCATTGCCATCTTTATCCTTCTCTCCTTCGTATTCCCAAAGTTCGTCACCATTTTCGAGACCTTTAACGCGCAACTCCCCCTCCCCACGCTCATTGTGATGGGTATCTGCGGCTTCATGGGCAGGTGGTGGTGGGCCATTCTCCTGGTGCTTGGATTGTTTATGTTCTCAATAGTCTCGTATGTGCGGACGGAACCGGGCCGGAAGCGCCTGGATACGCTTACGCTGCGCGTGCCCGTGCTGAAAGGCGTGATACAGAAATACGAAATGGCCAAATTCGCGCGGACCCTGGGCACCCTGCTGGACAACGGCGTGCCGGTGCTGACGGCGCTGCGGATCACGGCGGAAACCATGACCAACCGGGTGGTGCGCGATGAAGTCAGCAGCATCCACATCGGGGTCACGGAAGGGGAAAGCATGAGCGAAAGCATG
>CAYXPO010000492.1:0-4235 GCA_964466925.1 uncultured Nitrospirales bacterium | reverse complement strand
GAAATCGAACTGCCCACCGCCGCCCCGGATGTGGAGCATGCCTGGCACCTCTACATCATTCGTCTGAAGCTCGGCATGCTCAACCGAACCCGCGACGAAATCATTTACGACCTGCGCCGGGAAAACATCGGCACGTCGGTCCATTTCTATGGACTGCATCTGCATCCCTATTACCGGGAGGCCCTCGGCATGAAGCCCGAAGACTACCCCCAGGCCACAAAAGCCTCCAATGAAATTCTTTCCCTGCCGCTCTACCCCCAATTGACCGATAAAAACATTCACGAAGTCGTGGCCGCCCTGAAAAAAGTGCTGGCCCATGCGTCAAAGGGTTGATCGTGTATGAAGGCCGATATTAAAAAATGCGGCCGTTGCGGCAAGATATTCTCTTCGTTCACGTCAAGGGTCTGTGCGGCGTGTGAGCCGGAGGAAGAGAAAGATTACGGCCGGATACGCGAACTGCTTCACGAGACTCCCGGACTCAGCGCCGAGGAAGTCGCCGAAGGCGCCGGGGTGACCCTCGAATGCGTCCTGCGCATGCTCGACGCCGGACGCATCCAAAATGAAGTTTTTTCCGACCCCGTCAAATGCGGCCGTTGCGGGGCGCCCGCCATCAGCATGCGCGCCCGCCTCTGCCAGGCCTGCCTGAGCAAACTCGATGGGGAATGCGCCAAAGCCATGAACGAACTGCGCGCCAACTTTCACCCTCACACCGCCTCGCAAACCGTTGAAATCCATGAAGTGAGGCGTTCCGTGGATGAACGGCGCGGTTTGATTAACATCAGTTCGGAAAAAAGCCCGCTGGACCGCAAGCATAAAAAAATGCGCAGTTCCTTCCGTCCCGAGAACCTGTGAACCGCAAAAACACCTTGACAGGTCTTCCCCCCTCGCCTATAATGACTTCCACAATGGGCATGGGGCTTATTGTGCAAAGAAGAGAGAGAGGCAGCTATGGTGTGGGATTCACTGTCGAGCATTCTTAGCAACATTCTGTATTACATCCTGTATTATCTGTTCTTCGGATGGGTCTGGGGTCTTACCCCCTGGTAAGCAAAATGTCTGTGCCGCGTGACCATCAATAAGAGAGACAAAACGGACGACGTTATCTATTACCTCTTTTTCGGATGGTTATGGGGTACAATCCTTTTTAATCGGAAAGCGTTACTGTAACCGCGCCGAAGGGTTTTGCCAAAGCAAACCGTTAAAGGCGCGGTTTTTCATTTTGATGCCGCCTTGAGGATACCCTGTCCGGTATTCTACAATTTCCACCGGAAATTCGGAGAAACCCGCTGTCATGAGTCATCGCAAGTATTTGCCCAATTCGCCGACCTGTTTTGTCTGCGGAGAAGATAATCCCATGGGCCTGCGCGCCCGGTTTTATGTTGAAGACGAAAAAGTCAAAATGCCGCTCACTGTCCACAACCATCACTGCGGCTATCCCAACACCCTCCATGGCGGCATTGTCGCCGCGGCCCTCGACGAGTGCATGGCTTGGGCGGCCACCCGCGCCTTCAAGCGCATGTGCGTCACCGGCGCCCTCACTGTACGCTATATCAAGCGTGTGCCCGCCGGCCGGCCCTTGACCGTCATCGCGGAGGTCGTCAAGCCCCACCGCCGCATTGTGCATGCACAGGGAAGCATTGTGGATGCGGAAGGCACCGAATATGCCCGCGCCGAGGGTAAATTCCTCCCACTGACCGCCGAGGAAACCCTTGAGATTGACAACTGGCTCATCTACCGCGGCGGGGAAGAACGCGTTTTTGACGAATTGCGGACGGAACGCACATGATCGGCCCTCCGGGAGTGCCTGATGATCTTGCCTCCCGGCTCCTTTGGCCCTGCATGCAAACCCATCGCTGGATTGCCCCTTCCACGCCCTCCGATGCATCATCATCCTTGGAATCCTGTGATGCCTTGTGGTGCGATGCCCGCGCCCTCTCCGAAAAAGCCTTACACGAGCTGCTGGCTGCCCATCTGCCCTGTTTGCGGAGCTACGGCGCACTTTTTCTTTGCCTGTCTCCCAAGCAGGTTCTCTCCGATGCTTTCTGGCAACGCCTGGGCCTTCTTCCCTATGAATTTCATGACGTGACCTGGAACTCGGAACAATGTCACGTGGTCCTTGCCGTGCGCGCCAGCTACAATCCCGTCCAGCACGCCCGCGATCTGCTGCAACAAGGAAATCCTGTCTGGGGGCTTGATGTACTTTTGCGCATCCCCCAGCGTCTGCTGGTGACCGAAGAGGCCAAAGGCCTGGTTTCAGCCGAAAAACTGCTGTGTCTGCTTGCCCGCGATGCGCTTATGGGCGAAGAAGGCCGGCTGAACCGGTTCGCCCGTGCCTTGAACGAATTCTATCTCGCCACCACCTGGCTGCCGCGCCTTCAGCAACCCTATCAGTGCCTCGCCGTGTTTTGGGATCGCATCGGACGCCCCGATATGGCCCGGCGCACCCTGCGTTCCATTCTCCATGCCCAATACGATGCGCAATCCCAAGAAATTCTGGATTCCCTTCCGGATACGCCCATAACAAACGCGGAAGAAGTCCAAATTGCATTTGCAACCGGTATTCCACCACTGCGGTTGCTGTACCTCATGCCGCCCGGCCCCGATTACGGCAATGACGTGCTGTACCACGGTCTCCGCGGCATTTTGGGCGGTGAACACATCGTCGAGTACCCGTGGAAACCCACCTTGCATGGAGACATTCCCCGGGAACACCGGGACTATCCCTGCCTGTTCAATCATCCCGGCAAACCGCCAACAATCGAGGAAATCATCGCGCAACTGTACGAACGGCGTTTCGATGCCATCCTGATGCCGGATGTGCTGGGCGCCCTCTCTTCCGACGACCTTCGTGCCATCGTAAATGCCGCCCCGGACACTCCCATCGTAATTGTGGATATGTGGGACCAATGCGGCGACTACCGGAACGAAATGGAAACGCGTCTCGGCGTGGCGGCCCGCGTGCAGTTCAAACGCGAAATGCTGATTGGCATCCCCTATTCCCCCAACACCCATCCCCTGCCCTTTGCCTATCCCGACGAACGTATTCCAGACCGTATCTCCTTCGATCATCGCCGCGGCCTGTTTTGGGCGGGCAACCCGCAGTACGGCATGCGGCGGCTGACCCTGGAATGGCTCGAACAACGCTTTGGATTCCAATGGAACGTCCCATACACCCAAGCGGAATACGTCAATGCCCTGCAAAACGCCGCCATCGGTCTTTGCTTGTTCGGGAACGGCTTTGATACGGTTCGTTATTGGGAAATCCCCGCCCACGGGGCCATGCTGTTGGCCGAGCGTCCCCCCATTCACCTCCCAGACAATTTCCGGGACGGAGAAAGCGCCGTCTTCTTCGACAGCTTGCCGGACCTAGAAGAGAAGCTCGCCTTCTACCTGAACCACCCCGAACACATCTCCGCCATCGCCGAACAAGGCCACCGCCTCCTCAAAACCCGCCACACCGCCTCGGCCCGCGCCCGGCACTTCTTGCATGGTTTGTCGAACCTGCTGTCCTTATGAAATTACACGCTGTCTTTGCGCCGTTTCCGTCTCTCCCCTCTTGCCGGGATAGGTCAGAAGGACGTCTTCAGGTTTCCGCAGGCGATGCGTTCGATGCCGGAAAGGTCGCGTACAAAATGAATGTTGCCAAAGCCTGCTTCCGCCATGAGCCCGGCCACGGCGTGCGATTGACGCTCCCCCATCTCGAGCGCAAGAAGGCCGCCCTTGTGAAGATGCCGGGGCGCTTCCGTCACGATCCGGCGAATGACATCGAGTCCTTCCGCGCCTGCCAGAAGGGCGCCGGGGTCTTCATGCTTGCGAATAACCGGCGAGAGGGTTTCCCAGTCCCCCGTTTCCACATAGGGCGGGTTGGACACGATCACATCAAAGGCTGGGGTGTTTTCAGGGAGCGCCGCAAAGAGATCGCCTTCCAAAAACATAAGATTCACCCGATGCCGTTGTGCATTTTCGCGAGCGAGTTCAAGGGCCTCTGTCCGAATGTCCGTGGCGGTTATTTGGGCATGGGGGGCATTCGCCGCAATAGCGATGGCTACGCATCCGGTTCCCGTGCCGATATCCAACACGGAAGGTGCCGCCTTCGCATGGTGTTCCAGAAAGTTCAAGGCGGTTTCAACAAGGTGTTCGGTTTCAGGACGCGGCACCAGCATGGGCGGATGCACCAGGAAATCCAGGGAAAAGAATTCCCAATGGCCGGTAATGTACGCGATGGGTTCATGATT
>CAYXPO010000491.1:2134-4238 GCA_964466925.1 uncultured Nitrospirales bacterium | reverse complement strand
GAGGATATTGCCATTCATATCAACGCGTTCCATCACGGCGTCGTTGGCGGTTTCCTTCAAGTAACCTGCTCCTTCACGGAAACATACTTCCAGATAATCCGCATCCACGTCCAACCATACTTTTACTTTATCGGCCATAGGTCTTCTCCGGCTTTCGGTTTGTCAGTCAGATAGGCTGTGACCACAAACGCGTCATCCTGTGTATATTTAACCACAATACACAACCATTTGCCACCTACCCTTGTTACCGCATAATACTCATAAAATAAGCGCATGGTATCATCCGAGCGGGATCTGCGCACCAGTTCCGGTTGACGTAATACCCGTTCAATCTCTTCGGTCATTTCTTGCATTTCGGGGTGTTCCCGTATATGTGCCAATCGTTCTTCTGTTAACCGGACCCTGCGGCCAAAGCAGTCGTCGAAATACACCATCTCTCGTCCCTTCTTTTACTCTTCCGCAGGGTCCATTTTGCCAGAACCGAGGCCCATATTCCCATCTGAAAGATACCGGCGCAATGCAATCCGAGTTCTATTCCATGTTCTTGGTTATATCGCTCCATTCCGCACCCGGTTTTCGAGAGAAAATGAACCTTGAGTGCGAATCAAGGGGCTTGATATGCTTTAAGGATGCCACATCTACATCGTTTTTTTGCCGAGTCCAAGGTATTTCCGGGAAAGCCGTATGCGCTTTCGCGGGAAGAGGCGCATCACGGTCTGCGGGTGTTGCGATTGCAGGAAGGGGAACTCGTGGCATTGTTTGACGGCCGGGGCGGCGAATGGCAGGGCCGGGTGTCACCGTGCGGGAAGCATGAGTTGATGGTGCAGGTGGAGTCGGAACGGCATGTGGAACCTCCATCACCCAAAATCACTTTGGCCATGGCGTGGCTGATGAAGGACAAGGCCATCGAATTTCTGGTGCAGCACGGGACCGAAGCGGGCGTGGACCGTTTTTGTTTTTTCCGCGGGGAACGCTCGGGCCGTGCGCCGCGCATGAACGACAAATGGCATCGCATGGCGATTGAAGCCTGCAAACAATGTGGGCGGCTCTGGCTTCCGGAGTTTTGTGTAAAGGATGACTTGGCGGATGCCATAACCGGATGGCGGGGCCGGTTGCTGTTAACCACCCAAGACCCCAAGGCAATTCCCATCGCGCAGGCGGCATCGGGCGAGGATGTGATGATCCTGATTGGACCGGAAGGAAGTTTTTCAGAAGAAGAAATTTCCCTGGCGACGCACGCAGGTGGGGTATTGGTATCCTTGGGCGATCTCACGCTGCGTTCGGAAATGGCCGGATTGGTGGCCGGGTTGCTCTATAAGGCGGCCTGCACGCAGATGAGAAAAGACCGGGAGCCGGGATCCGGGGGCCGGGTTTCGGGTTTCGAAGACAAGAGGGTTAGGATTGTTTAAATACGGTTATCATACAAATCTGGTGTCATTCAGGCCCTTTAAGATCTATTCGGTCCATTGGGTCCATTCAGTCCATAAATCCAATCGCCTAAGCCCTCTTGATGTTCTACGGACCCCGGACCCCGGACCCCGGTTCCCGTTCTTAAGGATTGCGGCTATACTGCGCTATGTTCTACTCATGCTTGTTTTCCTGCAGGCATGTTTCGGATGCGCATCCATGGGGCGGGGCACGCACTCCCAATTCACGCTCGCACGGGACGGAACACCGGCCTGCACCCTTGTCCTATCGGAACACCCGGCCCCTGCCGCACGGCTCGCCGCGCTGGAACTTCAGTTTCATGTCTTGAAGATCACCGGGGCCGAACTTCCCATCCAAACCGATACGGAGCAAGTTACGGGGCCGCGCGTACTTATTGGGGAAAGTGCCGCCACACGTACGATGGGCATCAAGGGACAGGATTTTGCGCCGCAGGAATATTTGATCGCGTTTCGTCCCCAAACACTGATCCTTATAGGCCGCGATTGGGAAGATACGGAAGCCAACCGGCGCGAATTCGGGCGCCCGATGAGTTGTGGCGATACACTGGCGGCCACGCGCCAGAAAATTGATTTCTGGAGAACGGTGGGGATGCCCGAACGCAGCACGGGGGAGATGGAACTGCCAGGGGTCTACGATGACCAGGGAACCTGTTACG
>CAYXPO010000491.1:0-2124 GCA_964466925.1 uncultured Nitrospirales bacterium | reverse complement strand
TTGAGCATTTCTGCGATGTCCGCTGGTATGGTCCCTCGGAAAACAGCATCATCATTCCTGCCCGGAAGACGCTTGCCGTTACGGGCTCGGATATCCGCCGTGCTCCCGCCCTCAAATTGCGTGATGCCTTTTGGTCCGGAAATTGGCCGTTCATGCAAAAACAATGGGGACCCGTAACACGCCCCGAGATGTTCCTATTCTGGCGGCGGTTGCGGTTGGGCGGCGAAAAATGGGCGGCCAACCACACCTTCCACCGGAAAACGGTCGAAACCATGTTGAACAATCCCGAGTACCAGGCACAGGGGCCCGGGCACGGCTCGCAACTCTGTTATACAAATCCCAAGCTGGTGGAAGAGGTTGCCCGGATGGCCCGTGATTTCTTTGACGGGAAACAGGACGCCCCGGAGGGGTGGAAAGCCGCCGGCAATTACTTCGCCCTGGTTCCTGATGACAACTCGAATTTCTGCCAATGCCACCAATGCCAGGCACTATTGGAATCGGGAAAGGACATGAACACCCACCAGTTCAGCAGCGGCACGGTCAGCAATTACTTCTTCTCCTTCGTGAACGCCGTCGCCCGGGAGGTATGTAAAACCCATCCCGATAAATACATTGCCACGCTGGCCTACTGGAACTATGCCTTTCCGCCCCGAGGATTTGACCTTGAACCCAATGTATCCATTGCCCCCTGTCTGCACACCTGTGTATACGCCATTCACAATGAGATGCGCGAAAACGATATGAGGCTCTACAAAGAATGGCTGCAAAAGGCCAAGGCCCCGGTCTTCCTTTGGAACTACTACCATCATCCCATGGAGCCTGCGCTTATAGATAAATGGAAATGCTTTCCCAATATTATGGTGCACAATTCCGCGAACTCGATGCGCATGTTTATCAAGGACGGCGTCCGGGGGATTTTCATTTGCGGTGAACAGGACATGCTCGAAGCGTATGTGATCGCCAAACTTTGGGATGACCCCGGCCAGGATGTGGACGCGATGCTGGATGAATTCTTCCACCGCTATTTCGGCGCCGCATCCGGGCCGATGGAAAAATTCTATCTTCGGATTGAAGAGATTGCCTGTGATCCGAAAAACTATCCGCCGCCCCTGTATCGAAAGAATGGGATCGACTGGAAGAAGGCTGCATGGACACATCTGGGCACGGAGAAACGGATGCGGCAACTGGAGCGAATGATGGCCAAGGCGCAAGCCCTTGCCAAAACCGGCCTGGAGCAACAGCGGGTTCGTCTATGGCACGACGCCCTTTGGAAATGGATGCAGGAAGGGCGCGCAGAGTATCTCGCCGCGTCTGCCATGAAAACACCGGAAAAGTAAAAATACCAGCCACTAATGGTATGCTATACTCTTGCGCGGACAATCCTTTTTGAAGGTCAGGGTGTTTTGTGAAACTGTTTCGGGAGGTCTTTGCATGAAGGCGTATTATTGTGTTGGAACCCATTGGGACCGGGAGTGGTACAAGCCGTTCCAGGAATACCGGATGTGGCTGGTCGAGCTTGTTGATGAACTCATGGAGTTGATGGAACTCCATCCCGAATACAAATCCTTCCACCTCGACGGGCAAACCATCGTGTTGGAGGATTACCTGGAAATTCGCCCGGAACGGAAGGAACTGTTGATGCGCCTGCTCAAAGAGCGGCGGATTCTGGCAGGCCCCTGGTATATCCTGCCGGACGAATGGCTGATCTCCGGTGAGAGTTTCATTCGCAACCTTATGCGTGGAATGCGCCTATGCCGGGAATTGGGCTTTCCGCACCTGGACTTCGCCTACACCCCGGACCAGTTCGGGCATATCGCCGCCCTCCCCATGATCATGAAAGGCTTCGGACTCAGCGCCGGTATCTGTTGGCGCGGCACGCAAGACCGGCATTATCCCGCCCAATTCGTCTGGATCGGCCCCGACGGCAGCCGCATGGTCTACCATAAACTCGGGGATAAAGGGAGTTACGGCCCTTTCGATTTCGCCGTGCGCGGCAAAATCCGGCAGGACGGATTCTCGGAGGAGAGTTATGCCGCGCATTTTGATCCCTATTGGAAGGAGGAAAGCCAACGCGCGCTTCTTCCATGTGTGCTGATGCTGGATGCCATAGACCATCAGCGGCCC
>CAYXPO010000490.1:0-4242 GCA_964466925.1 uncultured Nitrospirales bacterium | reverse complement strand
CCGTCCACAGGGTCCATCCGGTCCATAGCATTTCGTTGATTCGCAATTTTCTTACATAATACGATTTCTGTTGAAAAGGCAAATTGTAAAATGCTATAATGGATTTTCTGGGTTATTGGGTTGGTAATTCAATTAAAACCATACGGGAGGTTGATATGATTACCTTGAGTTTGCGGGGACGGTTAATCGGTACGGGTGCGTTGTTAACAATATTGGCAATCATTGCTATTTTTACGGCGATCTTTTTTCAGAACCGTCGGATGGAGGTGGCGTTGGCGGAGGAGTGCCGTTTGCTGGCGGAGTCGGATTTATTGCACATAGCGCAAGGGGTGTATGCGTTGTGCGAGTCGCAGGAGGAAGTGATTCAGAAGACGGTGAGCAACAATTTGAATGTGGCGCGGAAGTGCCTGAATGACACGGGCGCGGTGAATTTCAGTGCGGAGACGGTGGTGTGGAAGGCGAAGAATCAGTTCAGCGGGGCGGTGGTGGAGGCGCCGTTGCCGAAGTTCATGCTGGGGACGACGTGGCTGGGGCAGAACGCGGACATGAAGGTGCCGTCGCCGGTGGTGGATGAGGTGCGGACGCTGGCGGACAGCATGTGCACGGTGTTTCAGCGGATGAACGCGGCGGGAGACATGCTGCGGGTGTGCACGAATGTGAAGACGAAGGACGGGGGGCGCGCGGTGGGGACGTATATTCCGGCGGTGGAACCGGATGGGAAGGAAAATGCGACGATCAAGGCGGTGCTGGCGGGGCAGACGTTTCGCGGGCGGGCGTTTGTGGTGGACGCGTGGTATATCACGGCGTATGAGCCCATCCTGGATGCGGACAAGAAGGTGGTGGGGATGTTGTTCGTGGGGATTCCGCAGGAGAGCGCGACCAGCCTGCGGCAAGCCATCATGAACACGAAGGTGGGGAGCAGCGGCTATGTGTTTGTGCTGGGGGGCACGGGCACGGCGCGCGGGCAGTATGTCATCTCCCTGAAGGGGGAGCGGGACGGCGAGAATATCTGGGAGGCGAAAGACGCGGCGGGCGAGTTGTTTGTTCAGCGGATGGTGGAGAAGGCTTTGAAACTGGGGCCGGGCGAGATCGGGGAGGACCGGTATCCGTGGAAGAATCCGGGGGATGCGGAAGCGCGTATGAAGGTGGCGCGGCTGATGTATTTCAAGCCGTGGGACTGGGTTATCGGGGTGGGGTCGTATGAAGATGAATTTCAAGGGGGCGAGCGGCGCGTGCGGGAGATCAGCGCGCGCGGCATGCTGCAACTGCTCGTGATATCGCTGGCGGTGATTGCGGCCACGATAGTGGTGTGGTTTTTGGTGGCGCGGGGGCTGGTGAAACGGATTACAAAGGTGGTGCGGGAATTGATGGGGGCGGCGGAGCAAGTCACCGGGGCGTCGGGCCAGGTGGCGCAGTCCAGCCAGAGCCTGGCGTCGGGGGCGAGCGAACAGGCGGCGAGTCTGGAGGAGACCTCGGCGTCGCTGGAAGAGATGAGCGCGATGACGGCGCAAAACTCGGACAATGCGCGGCAGACGAATCAATTCGCGGGGGACACGCGGGACGCGGCGGTGCAGGGGCGGGAGGCGATGGTGCGGATGACGGAGGCGATCACGCGGATCAAGGGGTCGTCGGATGAGACGGCCAAGATTGTGAAAACGATTGATGAAATTGCGTTTCAAACGAATCTGCTGGCATTGAATGCGGCGGTCGAGGCGGCGCGGGCCGGGGATGCGGGCAAGGGCTTCGCGGTGGTGGCGGAGGAGGTGCGGAACCTGGCGCAACGCAGCGCGCAAGCGGCCAAGAATACGGCGGCCCTGATCGAGGAGTCGCAAAAGAATGCGGAGCACGGGGTGCGGGTTTCCGACGAGGTCTCCGCGATTCTCATGACGATTGGCGACAAGATCGAGAATGTGGCGCGGCGCGCGAACGAGGTGTCGCAGGCCACCATTGAGCAGTCGCGGGGCATCGAACAGATAAACCTGGCGATTACGCAGATGGACAAGATCACGCAGGCGAATGCGGCGAATTCCGAAGAAGCGGCCTCCGCGAGCGAGGAGTTGTCGAGCCAGGCGGAAGAACTTCGTGCGCTGGTGCATGTGCTTGAGGGCATTATCGGCGGTACCGCCGGCACGGAACCTGTTTCACGCACGGCGCATGTGCGGGCGGAAGTGGTCTAGGTTTCAAAGCGTACAAATTGCGTTTTATTTTTTGTGTTGTCCGCGGATTACGCAGATTGTCAAAGATTTTTTAGAAGTATCTCGCACGAAGCTGTGAAAGGGCGGTATCGAACTGGTTTGTGCAGATAGGAATTATTGCATGTCGGCATAGCTATTTATGTGAAGCATGAGGACAATTTCTTTGTAAACATACAAGAAATTGGCGGGCAATAGCACGAACGGGGATGTCCTAAACGTTGAAAGAGTCAAACAGTCATTCATTTCAACATTTGACCCTTTCAACCTTGCCATATGTCAAGATGGTCGGGGGGGAGGGGCAACGTTTCCGTGCTAATCCGCGCCTGCCGGACCTTAGCCGCTTCGGGGCGAAGGCCGGTCATCCGCGTTCTATTCTTTGGTTTTGGCTACACCGCGGCGTTCTACGCGTCCTATTGCTCTCACTGACCGCATCAGTCCCCTTCCTCCCAGGTTTCCCAGACTTCCAAAGCTTTTTATACGGGCGGTTTGCCCGTTGAAATGGGGGTTTGCATGCGGCATTGCGGTATGCTATAGTCCTCTGTGGCAGATGAATGGTCCATAACGGATTACGGGATGGCTGATACAGATCAGGAACGGGCAGGGATGTCCGGGCGAACGTCCGAGGCGAGCCTGTCCGGTGCCATTCATCCGCGGTAAAATCTTGGGTGCACGTTGTGCGTTGCAGGCGGTTCATGTCGTTTTTCGTCCGTGCGGAAAGGGTTTCGCCGTTGCGGGGATGATGTGGAGTGCTCATGAGGGGCTTTTATTATGGTGTTTCGGGATGTGCGGGTGGGTTTCGTGTTGTGGGCGCTGATGGCGGCGCCGGTTTGGCCGGGGTGGGCATGGGCGGTTTCTCCGATGGGCGCGGAACGCGGTCCGGGGAATGAGAAGGGGCTGAACTTGACGCCACCGCCCGCCGTGATTTCGATTCAGACAGGGGATGCTTTTTCTATTCCCGTGGGAGTATCGGGCGGCACTCCGCCATATGCCTGTCAATGGGAGCGTAATACGGGGAGCGGATGGGTGAAGGTGCCGGACGATGGTCCGAATCCTGTGGTGCTGTATCCCGGGGCGCGGCAAATCACGCTGGACCGGGATATCGCCGGCACCCGCGCGGAAACCCTGCGGTTCGGGCGGGCGTTCAAGGACAACGGCGGCGCGGTGTGCAGTCCTCCGTCGCCGGTGGTGGTGCTGGACGCGGGGGAATACCGGTTGTCGGTGGAGGACAGCCTCGGGGAACGCGCCACGTCCGGGAGCACGCAGGTGGTGATAGACGATTCAGCGATTAACATCGTGGTGTATCCGGCGGCGGACGCGCCGAAATATGTGGGTGATTGGGCTGTGTATTCCGTCATGGTGGCCGGGGGACATGGCCCGTACATGACGTATCCGCCGGAGGGATATTCCTTCGCATGGGAAGTAAATCATGTTTCCGTGGGAACCGGGACTACCCTCGGTTGCGTGAACACGGTGACGTTTCAAACGGAACTGGCGCATGAGGGTGCCGTGCTGGTGCATGCGTATGATCATTACAGCGATCATACGGTGGAGACGGACAACGGGGATCATCCGGCGGCGATAACGGTGCGGAACGAGGTGTCGGCCACGCGTCCGGCGATGAGCCACCGGAATGTGGGGCAGGATATGACGTTTGAGACCGTGGCATCCGGGGGGTATCCGCCGTACACGTATCAATGGCAGCGGCAGCAGGGAGTGGATTGGGTGGATTTGGCGGCGGGGGACCAAAGCAGCGGTGCCTATATCGCGTCCGTGACAGAAGCCCGGTTAACCATTCAATCCGTGCAATTGGGGGATGAAGGAAGTTATAAGTGCCGGGTAACGGACTCCGTTGCGACGGGCTCGGGTTCCCAAGGGCAGTCAAGGCCGGGTGCTTTGTATGTGACCTATCCGCTGGCGCTTTCCGCGGTCGGATTGGTCAGCAGCAGCACGGGGCAGGCGTTGCTGTACGAGGGCGGGAATTTCAAGCTGGGGGTGACGGCCACCGGCGGCAAGGCGCCTTACCAATATAATTGGAAAAAGAACGGGG
>CAYXPO010000489.1:0-4243 GCA_964466925.1 uncultured Nitrospirales bacterium | reverse complement strand
AATTTTCCAGGACCCCGATAATCCCGAGGTGATGGCGGAAGTGGCGCTCAATAATATGGCCCTGTTAGTCGAAGGAGCGCGGTATCTGGTCCGTTATCAAGTTGACATCAACGGATTCATGGATGGCGCCGTGCAGATAATTCTGGGCGATGACGAGGACGGGGAAAATAATCATGGTGTTGTGCGTACCGCCGCGGGCGCTTACATTGAGGAATTGACATGCGCGGTCGTTTCGCGCGCGAGGCTTCGGATTAAGGCGGTTGCCACACCGTTAACCTGCGCCATAAGCAACATCAGCGTCACGCGCGTGGATAATTTCTGGAAAGCGGTGGATGGACGGTATTATCCGGTGGCTCCGGCGGAAGACGATGGCTTGGTCACCCGCATGGGGGACCTCGCGGAAGATCAAGATATTGAAGGGGAAGAAGAGCGGTTTGGCGTCAACAATGACGCCCTGTATCTGGGCTCGGACGACGACCCGCCCGATTGGAAGGCCTTTGCCGAACGCCGTTTTTATCCCGGCGACAATGTTATCGTGACCCTCTATGAAGGCCCCGCGGTGAACGGGAAGGTGGCGGACCGCGTGACCTACCGCGAGTTTGACGTGACCAACCGCACCATTGACGACATGGTGGACTGCCCGTACAGGGTGGATGACGGGGCGGGCGGCACGGAAACGGCGTGTTTGAATCCGGACTATCCCTCGTTCTGGCTTCCGGACCAGATGGCGCTGGATTTCTACCGGTCCCTCGAACGCAAGCATCCGCTGTACGCCGGGGACCGGTTCGGCACCTCGAACCGCTGGGAGGCCACCGACGGCAACTACGACGACTGGGCCGACAGCCTCAGCGTGATGACCTCGGCCATTCTGGCCGAATCGTATCCCTACACCACCGGGTATGAGTCGGTGGAACGCAGCCTGTGGAACCGCTTTAACGCGGGAACCAACGAAGAGGTGCGCGACGCCCTCCGGCTCCTGGGCCACAGCCTGTTCGGCTCCCCCCTGCGCATGAACACCGTGGCGCGCCTCATGGAGAATCCGCCGGATTTGGTCCGCCTCGTGGCCGGGAAATTCGGGATTTCCGTCCCCGAGTCCGGGCTGAATGCGCGCCCGGAATCGCAATTCCGCGCCTCCAACGACATGGGCCTCGCCATCGCCAACGGGTATAACGAGAAGGTTCGCGCGATGAATGCCGACTGGGCCCTGGGCGAACTCTCCGTGCGCAACCAGGCTTTCCGCAGCAGCGGCGACCTCGCCCACTTGCCCTTGCTCACCCAGCAGCATCTGCTCATGCCCCCGGCCGCACAGGGCGCCGAACCCTTCCTGTACGACGTGACGCATGTCAATTACGGATTCTATACAGATTATCTCCACATGGACGAAGAACCGGTTCACTATCAGGATGCCTCCCTGCGCGGAACCATGCTGGCGCAGAGCAACGACTCCGTGGCCCCTTGGGTGACGGAATCGGTGGACGCCATGGCGCAAAACCCGATCATCCTCACGGTGGGCCAGGCGGACTTCACTCCCATCCGCCCCAACCCGAACACCAACTCTGCCTGGATGGACACCCCCCTCGTCTATCCCAACGGAAGTTTTTCCGAACTCGTCCGCTGGAAATTGGTGGATGGACGCATCAACGCGCCGGGCGCCTGGATGCCCGTGTTCCTGTTCGGATTCGCGGGCGACGCCCTTACCATGGGAAAGACCGCCCGCCAGTTCCCCAATTACCCGCCCTTCCCCGAAGGCTTCAACGCCACCCCCCTGGTGGGCAATTTCCCGCTTTGCTATCTCTATAACGCCGATTATATCTTTGGAAAAGGCGGCGGCACGGCCTTTGCCGGGGTGCTGGATCGCACCGAAGTGGCCCAGCGCTGGCCCCTGGAAAAACGCGTCGTGATGTACGTGAGCGAAGTGCGCGACACGGTCAATCTCGAACACCGGCCCGAGGCCCTGTTCGCGTGGGACGCCGACGACGGCCTTGAGAACGGCGAATATTGCCTCTATGTGGGCACGTATATCCCCGGCTTGGCCGAAACCCTGGAAAACCCCGATGGCACGGCGATTACCGACACCACCACCGGCGAACCGTTCCTGGCGAAGGGAACGGTGGACGCCTTCACGCCGAACCTGCTGGGCGATCTCGAACTGAATACGGAAGCCCCCCGTTTCGCGCCCCGCTTGGCCATAGACGTGATTACCGACCGCACCCGCGCCCAAGGCCAGGCCCCCAAAGGCTCGGGCAGCGACGTCCCCGGCCTGGTCCATCCCAGCGACTGGAACCCCGACAATGTCTACATTCCCGGCCTGGATGGCCTTGTGCTGTATGGCTCCGAAGGCGCCGATTCCTGGAAACCCCGCATTGTGCGTGTCACCGACAACTTCCTTGCCATCCGCGTGCGCAATGTTGGATACCCCGGCGACGTGGCCGCCCTGACCCACGTCGTTCTCTCCCCGAGAAAACGCCATCCCGGAAAACTGAACATCAACACGGTCCAGGACCGCGTGATCCGCGCCGGAAGCACCCAGCTCAAAGATGAGCTCTTCAATCCCCTCATGGGCCTGCCCGGCGTGGCCGACGCGCTTACCACCGTCACGAAATATGGCAAAGACAACAACAATATCCTGACATGGGTTCCCATTGGTGGAAAATATGCCCCGGACGATGAGATCGATCTGCCCACAGTGAACCTGCCGCCGGGCAGCACCCTCACATCCCCCAAATGGACCGAACCGGACGTGTTCGCCGGACTCTTCGGGAAAAATTCGATGGTCCCCGCGTTAAATGAAACCCAGGACAATTATGCGACCGGCACCGATTTCCTGGCGGATGCCTCGGGACAGGAGGAACTCGCGGCGCAGCGCCTCTCCGCCCTCATCATGAGCCTGCGGACCAAACACCACGACGCCCGGTATTATGAAACCCCGGTCCGGCTGATTCAGGACACCACCTTCGAACCGGGCGTCCCCAATATTCCCGTGTTCAAGCCCCTGAGCAACGACGTCAGCGATCAGCGCCGGCTCGATGAGGCCCTCGAGCGCTTCAGCCGCATGGCCAACCTGATCACGGTCCGTTCCGACGTTTTCCAGGTCATCGCCACCGTCCAGGCCGGCTACGGCATGGACTACAACGGCGACGGCTTTTATGATTACCGGGGTCAGGAGTTCGTGACCACCGCGGAAACCAAGAGCCGCATGGTCTACGAGCGCCGCACCCCCGCGCTCGCCGCGGACCAGGCCATCAAGAAATAAAAGATGCAAACGGCGGGCGGCGTACTTTAGAATAACCGTTGAATCGGGCAGGCGCGCCGGTGGTTTTTTTGCGCCGCGCGCCCGGGTTCGGCCCTTTTTCCGGTTTTATAGTGTAAAATTATAATGTACAATGAGGAAGCAACCCCACATAGCGTGATTCCCCCGCGCGCCGCGCGGGGTTCACGAGGTTCAACAGCGTCAGAGGAGGTCGTTGACATGAGAGGCTCTAACGCAGTGACAGTTTCCGGGTTTCCGCTGGGCGGCGGAACCCACCCTTCCGCGGGGGCATCCGTGCCCCGGCGCGTTTATCCAGTTCGCGTTTCCCACCCCGGCCGCGCGCGGCGCGCCATTGCCATGCTCCTGCTGACCGTGAGCGCCCTGTTCCCGCCGGGAGGCGTTTGGGCCCTCGATTGCCTGATTGACAACGGCGACTTTGAAACCAGCCCCGATTCCAATTGGACCGAGACCTGTGAACGGCAGGGCGCGGACAAGCTCGTGGTCAAGGAAACGGACGCCGGACATAATTCCAGCGACGGCCTCGCCAAATTCGCCGCCGGTAGCATTGCCGGCATTGATCAAACCCTCACCCAGCCGGTGGACCTGCCGATTTCCGGCATTGATTCGACCCTGTCTCAAACTCTGCAACCTTATGCATTCGCGGGTCTGGACCAAAGCATCTGGCAGGAACCGATTATCATCCCCATCACCGGCATAGACACGCAAACGACACAAAATGCCGTTCAGCCGCCGGTAACCGTGCCGCATCAACAACAACTCATTTATAAAGACCTTGCGGGGAATTTGCCCGCGGTTGGAAACACGGCGAACATCTCGTTTGAAGTCCAAGTCGCGAACGGGGGGGACCCGGCGGACACGCTGAAATTGAAATTGGGGTCCTCAACCGCCTTTACCATCAGCGGGAATGGAATAGTCACCGGAGAATTCGCCCTGCTGGGGCCCGGAAATCCCGGGGGGGGGTGGGGGGAGTGT
>CAYXPO010000488.1:0-4255 GCA_964466925.1 uncultured Nitrospirales bacterium | reverse complement strand
TGATGGTGTCCACATTGAAAAAACGGAAGGAAAGATCGAGTTGTTCGGCTTGCAGAAGGGTGCATCCCTCATCGTACCAAAGGCTGAAGGCGGACAAACCATGCAACCGAAGAAGAATGCCAAGAAACACGATGGCTATCAGGATACCGGCATGACGCCTCCGGGACATGGAAGGTTGAACCGCGGTGTCTTGCATAGTGCTCCTTTGTTTTACGCCAAGGGGACCTGGGTCCGGGTGAGTGTATTGCCTTCGGGCCGCAGGACGGTGATGGCCTCCACGCCGCATTTTAACAGATACTGGCGCGCGCCGGGGATATTCGCGCAGACTTCGGAAACACGGTGGCTGTCGTCGCCAAAGCAGAAGGGAATGCCGCGGTCCCGGGCGGCCTCGATAATCCAGGCGGCGGGAAAAGGACGGCCGAATCCCTTTCGGTAGCCGCCGGTGTTGATGTCGATAATGCAACCATGTTCGCGGAGAACATCAAGCGCCTGAAAGGCGGCGTCCCGCGCGCGGGGGGTGCTGACGGACGCTTCGGAAGGGGCGTAACGGCAGATAATGTCCAGATGGCCGGCAATTTCCGGACGGAGCCGACGCGCCATTTCCGCGACAGTTTCGTAATACCGGACGGCCAGCGCTTCGATGCTTCCACAAGCGGCGGCGGCCTGATCGAAGTGGTCTTTGCGGTAATCAATGATGTGTCCCGCCACCCAATGCACCGAACCGACCATGTATTGAAAATTAAACCGTTGACGCAGGCCCAGCATAAGATCGGCATAGGCGTCCTCGGGAACGGCTTCGGCCTCGAATCCTTTCAGGAGGGTGATGCGGTCCGCGAACCGGATTTGCAAACGGTCCACGGTTTCGGCGTATTCGGAGAAGAGGCGCCCGAGCGTTTCGACGGTCCAGCCCATGGCGCGTTCTTCGTCGTAGAGATGGCCGGGCTGGAAGCGCGGGGCGTGTTCGGTGATGCCATAGAGGGAACAGCCGGCGGCGATGGCGGCTTCCACAATCTCTTCAAGCGTGCTCGAGGCGTGATCGCAGAAGGCGCGGCTGTGACCGCCATGCAGCGATACATTCCAAACCGGGTTTGCGGGCGGAAAAGTGTCTTTCATGGTTTTGTATCAAACAAGTTATGGCTGCTATAATGCCCGCGGAAGAAAACTGTGGGGGCACGGGCCCGTTCATGATACCATGGGCGTGCCGGTGACCTGCAAAAGATGGGTATGCCTGGTGGAACTGGTTTCTGACTTGCCGTTATATGAATCGATCAAACGGGACCTGCAAACCCGTATTGACAATGGCGAACTGCCGGAAGGGTCCCGAATCCTGCCGGAGATCGAGTTGGCCAAGCGGCAGGGCGTGAGCCGTTCGACGGCGCGGAAGGCGTTGCTCGCCTTGGAGCAGGAAGGGTATCTGGTGCGCACGGCGGGGCTGGGCACCTTTGTGAAATCGCCGAAATCCGCCCTGCAAACGGGCCTGACCGGGCAAACGCTGGCCATCACCGTGCAGCATCTGGACCGGTTCAATCATTCCGGGGAAGTGGTGCAGGGCTTCATGAATGAAGCGGTGGGGCGCGGTTTCCATGCCATGATCCACCCCAGCATCATGGATAACGCGGACGAGTTTGATTATTTGTTGAATGTGCGCCGGAGCGGGATCACGGGCTGGGCGCTGTGGTTGAAGAGCGATTCCGAAAAGAACCTGAGCCTCTTGCGCGGATTTCAGAAGTCGGGGCATGCCTTGGTGCTGGTGGACCGGTACGCGCCCGGCCTCGATTCGGACTATGTGGTGGCCCGCAATGAGACCATGGCCTATCAATTGACCCGCGAACTGCTGCACCGGGGGCATAAGGATGTTGGGCTTATCAATTTTCCGTTGGACTGCACGGTGACCCGGGAGCGGCGGCAGGGGTACCAGCGGGCGCTGGCCGAGGCGGGGGTGGCCTATGAAGAGGACTTGGTGGTGATAGATCACATCCAGGGGGTGGAAGCATTACGGATGCAGATACTGGGTCTGTTGAGCCGCCGCCGCCGCCCCACGGCGATTGTCTGCGCCAGCGCGCATCACGGGTGGTGCCTCGTGCAGGAGCTTGACCGGCTGAATTACGTGGTGCATGACGATATTGAAATCGCCTTGATTGACGACAACCGGTTCGCGGAAAATTCCGGACTTCCTGTTTTGACCGCCACGCAACATTCATATGAAATGGGCACCATGGCGGCCCGTTTGTTGTGGCAGCGGCTGGATAACCCGAACCTGCCCCAGCAACACAGGTTTGTGGATCATGATTTGAATTTTACCCCGCATCCATGACAGGGGCTTGGGGTTTCCTGTATTCTCTCCCGCGGGACGCCCGGCGAATGAAGGCGGGGCGGACATGGCGCCCGATGTTGACGCAGGTTTGTTTTCATGAACACTAAACGCTTATTCGATATGCACGCACGCCGGATTCCGTGGATTTTTTCCGCCGTGTTGGCGTTCTTTTTCATATCGGGGGCGTGCGGGCTGGTGTATCAGGTGGTGTGGACCCGGAAACTGGTGTTGTTGTTCGGCACCACCGCCTACGCCGTGAGCACGGTGCTGTCCATTTTCTTCCTGGGCTTGGGGTTGGGCTCGTGGTGGGGCGGGCGGCTGGCGGACCGTATCGCCCGGCCCTTGCGGCGCTATGGCGTTTTTGAAATCCTGATCGGCTTGTGGGCGCTGCTGTTTTTGGGGATTGTGGGATATGGGGAACATGCGGTGGCGGCCCTCCTGCAACTTTCCGGGGGAACGCGGGCCTTGGGCATTGCGCTGCGGGCGCTGATGGCGCTCCTGGTATTGCTGGTTCCCGTGGCGCTGATGGGCGCGACGCTGCCCTTGCTGGCGAAGTTTGTAAGCCGCGAACCCCGGGTGCGGGGACGGCGCATCGGCGGGTTGTATACCCTGAATACCCTGGGCGCGATGACGGGATGTTTTTTAAGCGGGTTTGTGTTTCTGCCGCATTGGGGCTATAGGCATACCACGCTCCTGGGCGCGGCGGCGAATATCCTCATTGGCGGACTGGCCCTGGCGGTATCGCTTCGTGTGGAGCGGACGGAGGAATCCGCCACAGCTGCGGCGGAAGAATCGCCGCATGGAATTTCCAAGGCGCGTTGGGTGATCCCGGCCTTCGCCCTTTCAGGATTCTGCATGCTGGCGCTGGAAGTGCTCTGGACGCGCCTGCTCGCCATCCTTTTTCTGGGTACGACCTATGCCTATACCACCATGCTCACGTCGCTCCTGTTCGGCATCGCCTTGGGCGGGGCGGTGGCCTCATTGATTTCGGATCGCGTGCGCGGGCACGTTGCGCTGCTGGGGGGCATGATGATGCTCAACGGGGTGAGTTGTCTGCTAATGCTGGGCTGGATCGCGGGGATGCCCATGAAACTGGCGGAACTGCAGCAGGCCTCCGGCTACCAATGGAATCAAACCATTCATATCATGTTTGCATTGAGTTTCGCGGCGCTGTTCTTACCCACGTTTTGCAGCGGGATGACCTTTCCCTTCGCGGCGAAGGCGGTTACGGCGGGGCGCGGCACGGTGGGCCGCGATGTGGGAAGACTATACAGCGCCAACACCGTCGGCGGGGTGATCGGCGCGGCGTTGGGCGGATTCGTCATTATTCCAATTCTCGGCACGCACAACGGTATTGTGTTGCTGGCGGGAGGGCTGTTTCTGGGCGGCGCGGCGCTGTTCTGGACCTGTCCCGAAACCCTGCGCTGGGGAAAGAGCGTTGCCATGCTGACAGGGGTCTTGCTGGTGCTGTGGGCATGGCATAAGACCCCGGAAGATGTAAGCCGTTCCTTGAATGCAGGGTATATCCCCGCGGACCACCGGGTGATTTACTATAAGGAGGGCGTGGAAGGGACCGTGGCGGTATCAGAGCCTGAAAACGAGACCGCTGGCTCCAACCGGGTGTTGTGGATTAACCGGGTCCAAGCGACCGCCTCCATTGAAAGAGGCGTGAAGATGAACCGGCTCCAGGGGGTATTGCCCCTGCTTTTCGACCGGGATCCGCACGCGGTGCTGTTCATGTGTTTCGGTTCCGGAATTACCTGCGGTACGCTGGCCTTGTCGGCGTTCGAGCGGATAGACGCCGTCGAGATTTCCCCGGACGTCATCGCGGCCGCGCCCTTGTTTGCTTCGGACAATCTGGGCGTGCTGTCGCGGCCTAGTTTGAAGGTGCACATTGACGACGGACGCAATTACCTGCTGACCACGGACAAACGGTATGAC
>CAYXPO010000487.1:0-4258 GCA_964466925.1 uncultured Nitrospirales bacterium | reverse complement strand
CCACATGTACATCGGGACAAATGCCGTAATCAACGAAATGGGGATGGCCACCCCGATGATCAGGGTCGTGCTGACTTCGCGCAAAAACAGAAACAACACAATCAGCGCCAACAAACCGCCCTGGAGGGCGGCATCCTGAACTTCCTTCACCGCCCCCTTGATGAACCGCGACTGATCGCTGATCAGCGTGAAGGCGGCCGTGTCCGGAAGATACGCGCGGATTTTCCGCCGCAATTGCTCCGAGGTGCCGCTTTTCTCCACCGCGCTCTTTTGCTCTTCCGTCTGCCGCGCCTGCGCCATGAGCGCGGTGACTTTTTCGAACAGGGTGTGCTCCCGCTCGAATCCCAAAATGTCCTTGACCTGATTGCACACCTGGATCGTGTTTGCATCGCCTTCCTTGAAAATATCCAACGCCACCGCCTCCCGGCCATTGATATGGACGATGGTCTCCCGCTGCTTTTCCCCCATGCTTACATCCGCCATCTCCGACAGCATGATTTTGCCGCCGTTCGCGGACATGACAATAATTTTACTAATCTCCTTCGGGTCCTTGAATTCATTCAAGGTGCGGACCAGATACTCGGTCTTTCCTTCCTTCAAACGCCCGCCCGAAAGGTTGATGTTTTGTTGCGAGAGGCTGTTGACAATGTCCTGAAGCGAAAACCCCAGGTTTTTCAGCCGCTCGGAATCCACCCGCACTTGGATTTCCTGCTGCCGCCCGCCTTTTACCAATACTTGCGCGATGCCGGTCTCCGCTTCCAAATCCCCCTTCAACCGCCGTTCCGTGGCCTCGCGGATGGTGGTAAGCTCGTTCTTTTCCATTTGCGCCCGCTGCGACAAATCCGCGATATGGGCGTAATCGGTTCCCGTAATGGCCACCCGGATCACCGGGTCCAGCGAGGGATCATAACGCAGAATAATCGGCTTTTCCGTCACCTCTTTCGGCGGATCAAACAAATCCAGGCGGTCCCGCACCTCCTGCAACGCCAGATTCATATCCGTCCCCCAAGTAAATTCGAGGACAATCTCCGATATGCTCGGCGTCGAGACGCTGCTGATTTCCACCAGACCGCTGACGATGCTCAACGCTTCTTCCAAGGGACGGGTTACCAGTTTTTCGACATCTTCGGGGGCCGCCCCTTCGTATTCCGTGCGGATGGTCAGCGTGGGATACGATATGTTCGGCATCAGGTTGACCGGCAACTGCTGATACGACTTCCACCCGAAGACGATCAACGTCATGAAAAACATGGTCACGGCCACTGGGCGGCGGATAGCCGCACGGTATTGTTTTTTCTGCAGTGTTTCGTCCATGTTATTTCAGTGACACCGGCAGGACTCCTTGGGAGGGACCCTCATGTAAAACCTTCCACGGCAATGCATTATTGCACTTTCCCAACCACACAATTCGCGGCAAAGCACTCTTTGTAGTACATCCCGAACGAAGTACCGTTACATACTTCGCCTTAATTAGACTTTGATACGGACGCCGCCGTTTCAGAGAAAACCTAGTCTACCATTCCCTCCTAATGAAGAACAAACCATTCAGACATCCGAAGGGAATCTGTAATCCAGAAAATCAGGAAAATATGGAAAATGTCCACGGCACTTCCATTCAGGAGTCCCCGCCAAGGCTCAACCGCCCCTGATATACCCACCGTGGCACGGTCAAGGCCGTCTTCGGACTTGGCCGTGGAAGAGTATCCAGCCCCCGCGATCAAAGTCACGCCAAGGCGTGGATTTGACCGTGCCACCTGGAAAAGAGCGTCCGTATATGTCATGCAATAACTTTGTAGAACACGGGGATGTAATGCGTGAAAAAACTCTCGCTATTCCGCAGCGTGATAGGCCTTGAGGGTGAGCGCCGCGCTGCGTTCCCAGGAAAAAAGTCGCGCGCGCTCGATACCCCGCGCCATCAACCCCTCCCGGAACGCGGTATCGTGCAGCAATCGTTGCATCCCTTCCGCCATCGCGGACGCATCCTCCGGGTCCGTCAACAATGCGGCATCGCCCACTATTTCGGGAAGGCTCGACACCTTCGAGGTCAAAACCGGGGTTCCGCAGGCCATCGCCTCCAGGGGCGGCAGGCCAAATCCCTCGAACAGGCTCGGCCACACAAACGCAAACGCCGCGGACATCACGGCGGGCAAATCGGCCTCCGGAATGAAATCCAGGAAATGAATGCGTTGAGGGTGGGGGGAACGGGAAACCGCCGCATCAATGGCCTGTGTTTTCCAGCCGCGCCGACCGGCAATGACAAGGTCCGCGTCCGAATCCGGGGCCACACACGACCATGCCTCAATCAAACGCGGAAGATTCTTGCGCGGCTCCAGCGTCCCCACATAGAGGAAGAAACGATCCGGTAATGAATATTTCAACCGAATCGCGGCCTGCGCTTCCGCAGAAGCAGGTTGAAATCGCGGATGCACGCCCAAGGGAACGACATCCATCTGTTCTCGCGATAAACCGGCGAATTGAACCAGGTCGGCCGCTGTGGCCTCGGAGTCCGCAATAATCCGTTTCGCCGTGCGCACCGTGCGCCGCAACGCCCACCGGTAATAGACCGCGCGGTTGAATCGGAACCATTCGGGATGCCGCATATAACTGAGGTCGTGTACCGTCACCACCACATTCCGCAAGGGAAAGAGCGGCCCGAAATTGGCCGGGTAATGCACCACGTCTATTCCCTTGCGCGCGCATAGTTCCTGAATACTCCAATGGTCCGTGAGAATGCGCCGCAATGATTGTGCGGGCTTTCGCACCACCGAAACCCGCCCCCCCAGTTCCTCCAGGGGTTCGTCTTCCGGCCACAACACCGTAAGTTCGAGGGTTTCCGGGCACACCGCCAGTGCGCGGACCAATTCGGTCACATAGCGCCCCGTGCCGCTCTTATTACCCGCCTGCAAGGCATTGATTAGCACGTTCATCCCGCCACCCTCCGGTAAACATCCAGCGTCGCCTCCGCGCAGGCTTTCCAGGAAAATTTCCGCGCCTGCGCCAAACCCCGTTCCCGCATGGACGCGCGGAGTTCCGGCCCCTGCGCCACTTCACGTATCGCTTGGGCGATGTCTTCCATGCTGTCTGGGTCCACATACCGCGCCGCGTCTCCCGCCACTTCCGGCAGCGAAGCACGGTTCGACACGATGACCGGGCAGCCACAGGTCATGGCCTCCAACACCGGCAGACCAAAACCCTCGTAAAAGCTCGGAAACACAAAGGCATCCGCCGCGGCATACAAGGCCGGCAAATCCGCGCGATCCGCGACATAGCCCATCCGCCGTACCCGTGATTCCAGCCCCAGCGATTGAATGCGCGCGCCGAGATCGCCCATGTTCCAACCCGGCGCGCCCGCCAGCACCAAGGTATGCGGGATTTCCTGTTTGATGCGTGCAAACGCGCGTAACAGCCCCTCGATGTTTTTCCGGGGCTCGAGTGTGCTCACGAACAACAGATACGGCGTGGGCAAACCAAGCTTCGCGGCCACACGTTCCTCCACCGCCTCCCGAAGTATCGGTGTGAATCCCTCGTCCACCGCCCCATAGGCCACCGTGATCTTTTCCGGGACAACCCCCAGCAGTTCCACAACGTCGCGTTTCGTCGCCTCGGAACACGTCAGAATGGCATCCGCCTCCCGAGCGAAGCGCCGCACATTGTTCGCAAACGGCCCCACGATTTTCGGGCTGCACCATTCCGGGTGCTTTATAAACGTCAGATCATAAAACGTCACCACGCGCCGCGCCGAGGCTACCGGCGGAAGGAAATAATTGGTGGCATGATAGAGGTCCACTCCACCCAGCAACCGGTCCACCCTGGGCCGTCCAAACGCGGACCAACATTGATAGAGTGCCCGCGTGGGCAAGGGCACATGCCGATGACCCTCAAGTCCTTCCAAACCCTCCAGCCATATCTCCCCCATGCCCGATGAAAATCCATGAAACGCCATCCCCGTATTTTCCGCCAGCATCGCTTTCAGCAGAAAATGCGTGTAATTGCCGACGCCCGTCCGCGCCCGCGTCAATGGACTGACCTCTATTCCAATCCGCATATACGACTCCCCCAGCATCATACGCAAACGTATAGGGGAAATGGAATATCACGTAGTGTCGTGACCGGAAAATATAGTAGCAACGTTGCGGTACCTCCTCGGTCACGCAAGACCCTTAAACCCATCTGTGTTCATCGGTGTTCATCGGTGGCTTACACTTGGGAACGCACGTGTAATCAAAGTTGCACTGTGTCGCCTTACCATCGAATCAAA
>CAYXPO010000486.1:0-4264 GCA_964466925.1 uncultured Nitrospirales bacterium | reverse complement strand
CCTACAGCGAAATCTTCTTCTGGCTCGCCGGGGCCCACATTGATTTCGATTACGGCGATGAAGAAATGTTCGCGCGGCTCTGCAAAGTGGACACCGTGGGCGGCCAACCCGTCCTGCGGTTTGGCAAGACCGAATACCGGGCCGCTATTGTTCCCCGCATGACCACCATCCGCGCCACCAGCCTTGCCCTGCTCGGCGAGTTCCGCAAGGCCGGAGGCCCGGTGGTGTTTGTGGGCGAACCGCCCGCCTATGTGGACGCCGTTAAATCCCCCGCCGCCGCCGAACTGGCGGAACAGGCCACGCATGTGCCGTGGGAACGGGAGGCGCTGGCCGACGCCGTTACGGGAACGTTACAGATGCCGGTGGAAATCGTGGACGCATCCGGCGCGGCGGCGGAGAAAATTTTCTGCCAGTTGCGCGATGACAACGGAACCAAAATCCTGGCGGCCATCAATACCAGCACCGATCAATGGCAACGCGGCCTGACGGTGCGTGTCAAGACCATCGGCGCGGTATCGGAGTGGAATTGCCTTACCGGCGAACGCTTCGCCCTGCCCGCCCGCGAGACCAACGGCTGGACGGAATTCTCCGCCGATTTCCCCCCGAGCGGCGAGCACCTTTATCTGTTGACCCCCGCTCCGGTTCCCGGCCTGCCGCAACAACCGAAGTACAAGGAAGTCAAGCACCAAGTCTGTAATGGCCCCTTCGCCTACACCCTCAACGAACCCAACGTCTGCGTCCTCGATCTCGCGGATTTCCAGATTAATGATCAACCGGTTCAAGCCGAAACGGAAATTTTGAAAATTGACCAGGCGGTCCGAAAGGCCTTCGGCCTCCCCCTGCGCGGCGGCGAAATGGTGCAACCGTGGTACAGCAAGAAATTCGCGCCCGCGCCGGAGGTCAAGGGCAAAGTACGCATGGTGTTCCCCTTCCAAGTGGAGACCGCGCCCGCCGGCCCCGTGCAACTGGCCCTGGAAGAACCCTGGAATTACACCATCCTCCTGAACGGCCGCACACTTCCCAACACCCCGAACGGATGGTGGGTGGACCCCGCGATTCAAACCTTGGATATACCCTCGGATTTCTTGGTGCAGGGCAATAACCAGATCGAACTCACCACGCAATTCCGGCAGGATATGAACCTCGAAGCCCTGTACCTGCTCGGACAGTTCGGCGTACGCCTCGACAAGACGCAAAAGACCTTGATCCCGCTTCCCAGCGGGCTTGCCGTGGGCGATCTCGCCCCCCAAGGCCTGCCGTTCTATAGCGGAACCGTGACCTACCGCATCCCGGTGGCGCAGACCCTTGACGCAGGGCAATCCGCGTTTCTTGTAACCCCGAAATTCGAAGCCGCCTGCATCAAGCCCGCCCCGGATAAAATCATCCCCTGGCCCCCCTATGAAGCCGATATCACCCGGGAAATTCAACAAGGCGGAGAACTTGCAGTACAGGCCGTCCTCACCCGCCGCAACACCTTCGGCCCCCTGCACCAGGTTCCATTGCGCGTGGGCGGTTACGGTCCCGGCAATTGGACGACCGAAGGAAAAGGCTGGTCTCAGAATTACCAGCTTTATCCGGCGGGATTGCTCGAACCACCGGTCATTTCCATTCGATCATCGGATAGCGCCTGATTGTTTCAGGCACACATCCTGTAAATACTTCCATTCATTTCCCGGCTATCATGGCACGGGACAGGGTTTCTACTTTGGCTGCATGAGGGTGTTCCAGACATAGCCGCCAATCTGCTGGCCCATCGCGCTGCCCGTGGTGTGACTGAAACGAAAATGGATGCCGCCATAAATGCGGCTCAGCCCCGCTTCTTCCGCCACCTGCGAAAAACTGCCGTAGTGCCGGGTCATTCCTGGGTCCATAAAAGCCGCCAAAGTGATATCCGCTTCATCACCGCCAAAAAACGCGGCCAATATGACCGCGGCGGCCTTGGTCAACGTGCTGTGTGTCGAAATGTATTCCGGGTGGGCCGGCGTAACAATATGGGGTTCCCAGGCGGCATCCGCCACCGTCGCGTTATTGCCATCGTTATCCGCTTCCCGAATGGCCGTGACGGGCCTCCAGAACGCATAGGCATATTTGCAGTCAATACCCGCGATGGCGGCGTCCACCAAGGCGGTGTTCAAGAGCGCGAACAAGCGCGCATTGTCATAGAGCGTGTTTTCATGCGCGGCGGCGGCCTGTTGCGCCACCTGGTTCATCCGCCCCGCCTCGCCAATGGTTCCCGGCATCCCCACCCAGAAATTCGCCACCATGCCTTGGTCCATGGTGCGGTTGGTGGAGTTTTTGTCTCCCACGGTCTTCGTTTCATTAAAATCTTCCGCATATTCAGCCGAGTCCAAGGCGGGCGGGGGACCAGGCCGGAATTGATGGCCGGACGTCAGGGCAAAGGGGGGCATGTGAATCCAATGATAAAACATTCCGGACGAATACGCAGGGGGCGTGGGCCGCCATTCACCGGGATCGGTTCCCCCCACGAAGGGGTTCATCGGCATTTGCATGGCATCACCACTTCTCCATTGGAGAAATGCATTGGCGGCCTGCTTTCCCAATGCAATGCCGGCGATTTTCCCAGCCCCCTCCGGGACGGCTTCGAGGGATGCGGCCAATTGGTCATCAAACGCCGTGGTTTTGGAGGGGAAGAGTGCCGTAAGCACATCATGCGCGGCTTGTGCCGCCGCCGCCTCTTTGGAGGTGTTGCCCGGGGGGGTGAGGTTAACCCGGTACGCCTCCCCCTTGTTTTCAACCGCGTTTACGGCGTCGTACATGGCGCCATGCACCATGGCCAATCCGCGCGCGGCCTGCGGCGGCATCCATTGCGCGGCGGCCACCGCTTGAAGCGCCACATTATTCCAGGTCACAACATCATTTTTGCTTACCGTAATGTGATTTATCGCCGTATGCGTGCTGGCGCCCACACTGCTTGTGACGGTGAGCGAAACCGTATAGGTTCCCGGTTGGGCATAGGTATGCTCCGGGTGTTGAACCGTATCGGCGGCCCCGTCGCCAAAATCCCATTGCCAGGAGGTTATTCCCGATGAACCGGGCAATGACACATCCGTGAAATGAACGGGCAATGCCGCCTGCCCCCATGTGGGCGTGGCGATAAATGCCGCAACCGGGGCGGTGGGAGACGGACATCCTGGCAAAACAAACAAAAGTGCCATGACGCATACACCGAGTTGAAATCCGCGATTCATAAATGATCCTCCCTTACAGTATTGGTGATTGCCGCACCCCGGCGTTGTTGATTTTTACACGTTCAATTGAATACCGCATGCACATGTTCGCTAAACATCGTGGAGGGCATTGCCATTCCCGAAGTGCATACAAATGCAAAATAATCCTCTCTTGCTCCATTTCCGGGATTGCATTGCCCCCGCGGCATAAATCTCACTTTCCACGCTATTGCCATGCAAAATAATCAGATCACAAGAAACTTGTGGCAGCGGAAACCTGATACTTCCAAAAAACCAGCAGGACTTCCTGGAATTATCCGTATTTTTCTCTGATGCCGTATTCCGATTTTCCGGGTTAAATCTAGATGTGTTTGCTCAATGGAAGCTGGGACCATTGAGGAAAGATGAAAGGATGTGGCTTATGCGTCTGTGGAGAAACAATCTGACAACCAGCGTACGGGGAAGTATTCACAACAAGGTTTTCATGGCCGTTCTGGCCGGCCTGTTGCTTTTCTCGGCACAGGCCTCTTGGGCCGCGTGGCCCTTTTACGGTTCTCTGAAAGTCACGATTCAACCGTCCAATGTAGTGGCTGCCGGAGCACAATGGCGCGTGGACGGAGGCACCTGGAATAACAGCGGAAACACGGTGTCGAATCTGGCCCTGGGCAGCCATACCGTCACCTACAAAATTGTGGGAGGGTGGACGATCCCCGCTCCTCAAACGGTAAAAGTCAATTTATGGCAAACCACCTCGGCCACGGGCACCTACACCCCATATGTCCCAACTGGTTCATTGACTGTCGCTCTTCACGAGCAGGGAGACGAGGTCGTGGCGGTCCGCGAGGACGGAGGACCAGGCGAATTTTCGCGTCTTGACAGAGAGAGCCTCGAAGTGGAGCGAGAAGGCGAAGCGGCGGCGGACGGATTCGTGGGAGAGGCCGAGGGTGTTGGTAATCCAGAGGATCGTGCAGGGCACGGCATCGAGGAACTGGTTGAGGTAGGCCTTATCCGTGAGATCCTTGCGCTCGTCATGGGAGTGGGCGTTGAGGAGCCCATCGGCTTCATCGATGACGAGG